>CAZNZH010000515.1:0-4676 GCA_964577445.1 uncultured Myxococcales bacterium | reverse complement strand
ATGGCTTGGGCGCCGCCGACGGTCAGAAACGCGTCGGCGCCGGCGAGCGCGGTCGACGCGGCCATCACGCGGCAGCTCGCGACCCTGCCGACCGCCGCGACCGCCAGCCTCGCCATCGCCGGCGGCTACTCGGTGCTCTGCGACGGCCTGGACGCCGCCATCGCCGTCTGCGATCGCCTCGCGCCCGAGCACCTCGAGCTCTCCGTAGCCGGCGCCGCCGCCCTCGCCCCGCGCTTTCGACACTACGGCGGCCTCTTCATCGGCGAGGGCTCCGCGGAGGTCTTGGGCGACTACGGCGCCGGCCCGAACCACGTGCTCCCGACGGGCTCCACGGCGCGCTTCACCGGCGGCCTCTCGGTCTTCGACTTCCTGCGAATCCGCACCTGGCTGCGCATCGACGACGCCCACGCCGTGCGCCCCCTGGCCCAAGACGCCGCCCAGCTCGCCCGCCTCGAGGGCCTCGAAGCCCACGCCCGCGCCGCCGAACGCCGCAGCTAAGCGTCTGCGCCGAGCAGCTCCTCGAGCGTAGTCGCCGTCAACACCCCAGCGACCCACCGGTCGATCTCGGCGTCGCTAGCCTCCATCACCCGCCGCTCAGCGCCCTCATCCCGCCGCCCGTACTTGAGCATGATGAGATTGAGCGGGGTGAGCCGGCTCCCCTTCGCGATGCCCTCATCGCGCCCTTCGTCCCGAAGCCGCTCCGCAAGCGTCTGCCCCATATCGCCGGCTCCTTCGCTGATGTGCTGCTCAAGAGACCAGCAGAACTCGTCACGATCCGCATGTCCGGCGACGAAGGCGATGTATTCTCAGAGCTGCTTCTGGCGCTGCAAGCTGGCGGTCGCGACAGCCTCAAGGACATCCGCGAGCCCTGCTAGCACTTCGATAAGCCGCTCACCGCGCCCGTGCTTGAGCACGATCCGCGCCGCCGCATCACTGGAGGTCTGGGCCGCCGCGGTGCGGTGACGCCGGCGCGTTCGCGGGCTGTGATCCACGCGGCGGCCAGGCTCAGCCGAAGCGCGCGCCCAGCTCGTCGCAGAGCTTCTCGAGCGCGTCCTGGTCGACGCGGGTGAACGCCGCCGGGTCGTTGGAGTCGACGTCCAGCACGCCGAGGACGCGGCCGTCCGGGCGCAGGATGGGGACGACGAGCTCCGAGCGGGTGGTCGACGAGCAGGCGATGTGGCCTTCGAACGCGTCGACGTCGTCGACCAACTGGGTGCGCCTCGTGCGCGCGGCGGCCCCGCAGACCCCTCGCGAGAACGGGATCCGCAGGCAGCCGTGGCCGCCTTGATAGGGGCCGATGACCAGCAGCTCCGGGGCGACCGCGCGGTAAAAGCCGGTCCAGTGGAAGTAGTCGAAGGCGTGGTGCAGCTCGCAGACCGTGGTGGCCATCGCCGCCACCCAGTCGTCTTCCCCGCCCAGAAGCGAGCGCAGCGCCGCCGCCACATCGGCATATTGGCGTGCGCGCGCCTCGGGCGAGGCGTCCTTGCGGAGCGACGCGACCACGTCGGCTACTGGTCCTCGGTGACCAGTCTGGCGGTCTTCACGTAGTCCAGCATCGGGAAATCCTTCGCCAGATACTCGTTGCCCTCGCTCTGCATGCGGCCCTGGTCGGGGCCACGACCGCGCGGCGCGCCCTCGCCGTAGCCTCCGTAGAGCGCGTCGACGACCTTCATCCCCTCGGCGTCGATCTTCCCGAAGGGCGTGAAGCCCATCTGGTCCAGGCGGCTGTTGTCGGAGAAGTTCACGAAGAACTGCGACGTGCGCGTGCCCGGCCCGGCGGTCGCGAAGCTCAGGTAGCCGCGGGCGTTGGACTGCTTGCCGGTGGGGTCGTCGGCGATGCGCGCGTCGCGCCAGGCCGCCGCCACGCGCGGGTCCCCGTGGATGCCGATCTGCGCCATGAAGCCCTTGATGACACGAAAGAACGCGGTGCCGTCGAAGAAGCCGATCTTGACGAGGTTGTAGAAGCGGTCCGCGCCCAGCGGCGACCAGCTACGGTCCACCTCGACGACGAAATCGCCGCGCGTGGTCTCGAACTTCACCTTATACAGCGCCGGCGCCTGCTCCGTGGCCTTGGTCGGGTCCATCAGGTCGGGGTGCGTCGAGCTGGGCGGCACCGGCGTCGCCTCGGGGGCGGCCGGCTTCGCGACCGGCGCGGCGGCCACGGCGGCCGGCTTCTCCGCCGGCTTCTCCGCGGGCTTTTCCTCAGCCTTTTTGTCTGCGGCCTTCTCGGCTGGCTCGTCCGCGGTAGCCTTGTCGCCTTCTGCCGCCTTCTCAGCCCCGTCACCCTCAGCGGCGGCCTCGGCCCCCTGCTTCTTGTCGCATCCGAGCGCAGAGGCGCTGAACGCAAGTGTCGTCACGAGGAAGGCGCTCATCCAAATCCGTTTCATCGTCCAGCTCCATTCCAGTGAAAAGCCTGCCTGATCGCTCGGCGCGCCCTGCGCTGCGGCGACCCGGTCCGTTCAAGGCGATCGGCGACTCGATGTACCACTTCCCGTCCTTGACCGGCTCCACGCGCGCCGCGCTCAGGCCGCCTCGCGGGTCACGTCGCCCGCGCCTGCTCGCGCCGACGGCACCTTACCGACCTCGCCCGCGCGGGTCGAGAAAGCACCGCAGCGCCTGGATGCCACAATCGGCGCGCGCGGTCGAGACGCGCACGCGCTGCCATCAGAACCGGTGGAACTCGACGCGGGTCTCGACCGTGCGGATGGACGGCGCCGCGGCGATGAGCGCCGGCAAGGCCTCGAAAAACAAGGCGTGAACGGCCGCGTCGTGGTGGCCAAAGGAGGCGGCGAAGGGCTGCGCGCGAAAGAGCGGCACGATGACGACCAGGGCGTCCTGGATGTCCTGGGGCACGAGATGCCGGCGCTTCACGGCGCGCGCGCGGGCCAGGGCCAGCGACTTGGCGAGCAACCACGACAGCGCCATCCGCCCCAGCCCGCGGGTGAGCGTCGGCGCCGCGGTGAGGTCTTTGCTCATCAGGTGGTGGTGGGCGAACTCGGTGAAGAGCGCACGCAGCGGGGCCGAGGCCAGCCGGCTGGCGACGCGGTCGAGGCGCGGCATCAGCCCGGCGAGCGCTGTGTCCAGCCCGTCCAGGGCGTCGAGGTGGGCGACCTCGGTGGCGGTGTCCACAGCGTATTGGTCGCGGAGCGCGCGAGTCGTCTGCCCGAAATCGGCGATGAGCGCGGTGAGGGCCTCCGCGATGGCCTCGGCGGGCGGCGCGGCGTCCGGCGGCAGCTCCGCCGCCAAGGTCTCGCGCAGCGCGAGCAGCGCGGCGACCTCGTCCGTCGCGTGCCGGTCGATCGCCCCGTGCCACGCCGCCTCCAGCGCCTCGTAGCGCTCCCAGTCCACCAGCGACGCCCCGTCCACCGCGACAGCCACCCGCGCCCGCGCCACCGCCGGGATCTTCGCCAGCAGCCGCCGGATCTCGGCCTCCTGGTCCACCAGCCGCGGCCCCTCTCTCGCCTCGACAAAACCTCGGCATTCCGTCTGAAGCGACACGGCGACCCCGGCCGGCGTCGCGATGAACTGGTACGGAAAGAGCTGACACGCCCGCGGCTTCGCGTCGCCTCCGTGCTCCTGGTGGATCAGGCAGCGCCGGGCGTCGGTCAGGAACACGCACCACCCGTCCTCGCTGTGACAAAACGCCGCGTCCGGGCGCCCGGGGCCTGTCGCGATCTCGAAGAAATACCCCTTGTCGACCCGCATCTTCGGCTCTAGCGCCGGCAGCTTGTCCGCCAGCGCCTCGAGCGTGTCGTCCAGCACCGGCCCCACGTTATGCCCGCCGCAACACGACCCGCACCTCGTGCAGCCAAAGCGCGCGTCCTCGCGGATCAGCAGCGGCACCGTCGCCGCGTCACACCCCGCCACCCCATCGAGGCGCGCCCGGTCGGCCTCAAAGACCGCCACCCCGTCGGTCGCCAAGAGCTGCATCCGCTCAAAGAGCCCCACGATGCGCCCCGCGGCCTCCAGGTCGCTGCCGATCCGCCCCGCGAACTCCGCCAGCGTCTGCGCCCCATCCAGCGCTCGCGCCGCCTCCGCCCCCCGCGCGTCGATGGGCAGCCGCCGCCCCAACAGCGCGTCCACGAAGACCCAGCGCCCACCGGCCTGCTCGAGCCGCAGATCCCCCCGCAGCGGCGGCAACAGCGTATCGGCGTCCCACTCCATCAGCGCTCCAGCCCCAGCAGGTGTCGCGCCAGGATGGGCCACCCGCGCGCCATCGGCCAGCCCCGCGCCGCGCTTGTCCCGCCAGCGGCTGGTGCCGCACTATTCAGCGGCCGCCTCGGAGGTCTGTCCATGCTCTCGCGCCGAGCTCTTCTCGCGACGACGCTCTTGCTCATGACCTGGGCAAGCATCGGTTGCAACACGCGCCAGACCAAGAACTACGGGGCTGGCGAGTGTTTGCAGTACACGCCCACCTGCATCTGGGGGGTGTCGGTGTGTGACGTGGATGAGCGCGGCTGCCGCGTCTGCACGTGCGCGGAGCGCGGGGCGCCGGGGCGGATGCAGAACGATCCTGCGTACACGCCCGAGCCCATCGACCCCCGCGACCGCGGTGGGAGGCCCTGATCTCGGGCTGGCCTGCCTTGCAGCGCCCGGGTGGAGCGGCCACCATCGCGCCGATGGATGCTTTCGGTCCCGCCACCCGCGCTTGGTTCGAGGCGACGTTTGATGAGCCC
>CAZNZH010000514.1:1202-4677 GCA_964577445.1 uncultured Myxococcales bacterium | reverse complement strand
TGGGAGAGGCCGGCGACGCGCCAGGGGTCGCCGGCGAGCGCGAAGACCTCGAGGGTCTCGTTGAGGGGGTCGACCAGCCACGCGTGGGCGACGCCGGCTCGGGCGTAAAAGGGCAGCTTGAGGAAGCGGTCTCTTCTCAGCGAAGAGGGCGAGATGACCTCGCAGACCCACTGGGGCGCGGTGTGAAACTGGGCGGTCTCGACGCGGTCGGGCATGGACTCGATGCGCCAGCCGGCGAGGTCCGGGACCACGGGGTCGTAGCGGGGGTCGACGCCGAGGCTGAGCTCGGGTTCAACCAGGATTCGCCAGCCCCCCGGACCGCCCAGCCCCATTCGGAATGGCGGCACCAGAAGCCCGCTAAGCACCGACGCGGCTTCGGAGTGCGGCCCGGCCGGACGCGGGCTCACATGCAGCTCGCCGTCCAGGATCTCGCCGACGAGATTGGGCGCGAGGGCTTCGATGTCTGCATATGTGGCCCGTGGGCGGGCTTCGATGGCGTGGCTCATGGCGGGAGTATATCGGCGGGTCGGATCGGAGTCGACAGCGCGGGCTCGGCCGATCGCAGGGGCTTGGCGAACCGCGGGCGCTGAGCCCTTGCGTGCCAGCGGCGGCGGCGGTATCGCACGCCGGCAGTTTGGGGCCGGGGAGGTGCGTGTGAGCGAGTACGCGTGGAGCGTGGCGAGCGCTGAGGCGCTGCGGGCGGACTGGGGCCAGACGATGAGCGCGCCCACTCTGGCGCAGGGGTTGGCGTTGCAGCGTGGCGGCAAGGTGAGCGGGCTCACCTTCGACGGGCGGCTGGCCAGCGCGTTCGTCGCGTCGAGCAGCGACGGCGGTCCCCATGGGGTCGAGATCGAGCTGGGCGACGGGCCTGACGACGAGTCGGTGTACTGCCCTTGCCCCGACGCCCGGGAGTTTGGCTGCAAGCACCTCGTGGCGCTCGCCCACGAGATCGTCGAGCATTTGCAGAGAGAGGTCACCATGGGGGCGAAAGCGACCAAGGTGCCAGCGTTGAAGGTCAACGCGTCGGGCTGCGCTTCCGCGTCGGCGCTTTTGGCCTGGGCCCGCCAGCAGGAGGTCGAGATCTGGCTCTCGGACGCCGCGAGCGACGTGACCCGGTACAGCGGCCGCGGCGACTACTGGTACCTGTCCCATGCGCTCCACGGGGCGAGCGTCGGGCAGGTCCTGACGGGCACGGGCCCCGCGATCCCGCTCAATGCTCGGCAGCGCGAGGAGCTGGTCTCTTTTCGCAGGCTGGTGCTTGAGCACCTGAGCACGCGAGCGCGCATCAACGTCACGGCGCGGGCGGCCGTCCAAGCGTGGTGGGCGAGCTTGGTGCCGCCGTCACAGCCCCTGGTGCGGGCCGCGTGGGACCGCCTGGGCGCCCTTCGCGAGCGTCTCGGCCCCCCCAAGCGCTGGCGCACCCGAAGCGAGATCGCGGTACCCAGCATTCAGTTCGACGCGGTGGCGGGCTGTGTGCGCTACGAGTCGCACGGCGGCTGGGGTTGCGAGCGCGCGCACGGGGCGGTGCGCGTGGAGGTTCACGCGGGCTTCGGCGACGCCCCGGCCTTCGTGCGCTGCCGCTGCGAGACGCCGACGGGGTGTCCGTGCGCGCTGGCGGCGGTGGAGGCTGCGCTAGAGATGCTCACGGCGGGCCGCAAGGACGACAAGTCGGTCGCGTGGCGCCGCGCCGTGGCTCAGGCGCCGTGGGAGCGCGTCGTCGAGCGCCTGGACCGCGTGCTGGCGGCGCCTCAGGCCAACGAGGTCTTCGACGGCCGCGAGCTGGGCTGGCGCGTGCAGTTGGAGCCCGTGCTGCAGGTCGAGGCCACCCTGGTGAGACCATTCAAGAACAAGAAGGGCTGGAGCGGCCAAGCCATCCGCGCCTACGACATCGCGCGCTACACGGGCGGCGAAGAGTCGCGCGCGGACAAGGCGGCCGCGGCGCTGCTGCGAAACGCGTCGCACGCGTTTGACCGTGACGCGCCGTGGGCGACCCCGCTGCGTGCGCTGCGCGAGCTGGCCGGGCACCCTCGCATCTTCTTGCGCGAGGGCGCTCGGGGGCCGCTGCTCCCGGTGCGGCTCGAGCGGGGCGAGGCGGCGCTCGCGATGGAGGTGGACGAGGGCGGGCGCATCGACCTGGCGCTCCAGCTCCGGGGGCGGCGCCTGCCGATGGCTGAGGCCGCGGAGCTGTTTGGGCAGCGGGCCAGCGACGGGCTCTTCTTGGATGCGGACGTCGAGGCCGGGCGTCTCACGGTCTGCGAGTTCGCCCCCGCGCTGGCGAATCTGGTGCTGGGGTTGGGCCGTGACGCCGCCGGGATGCCCGCAGAGGCCATGCCGGCGCTGATCGCGCGCCTCCCGCGCCTCGCCGCGCTCACCCCCCTGAGCCTCGGTCGCGAGCTGCGCGGCGAGCAGGTGACCGGCTGGCCGGGGCTGGTGCTGCGGCTGGAGCTGGAGCCGAACCGCACCTTGCTGGTGAGCCTGGCCGCGCAGCCCCTGGCCGAGTGCCCGGCGCTGCCGCCCGGGAGCGGGCCCGACGAGCTGCTGGCTTTTCGCGACGAGCGCGCCGTCCATTGCCGGCGCGAGCTGGCGGCCGAGGTGCGCGCGGCCGAGGTGTTGGGGCGGACCCTGGGCCTGGACGGGCACGACGCTGCGGTCGAGCTGGCGCCGTTTTCGTGGCAGATCGCGGACTTGGACACGGCGCTGGAGCTGGTGGCGCGGACCGCGGCGCTGGATGTGGACGCCGTGCGGGTCGAGTGGGCGGATGGCCGCCGGGTCAGCGTGGCCTCGGCCGCGGGGCTCGAGTCGCTGTCGGTGGAGGCGCGGCGCAAGCGGGACTGGTTCGACCTCGCGGGTGCGCTGGACGTCGAGGAGGCCGCGATCCCGCTGGGAAAGCTGCTGCGGGCTATCCGAGAGGGGCAGCGCTTCGTCGCCGTGGGCGAGGACCGCTGGGTGCGCCTGGGGGACGCGGTGCGCGAGGCGCTGACGCCGCTGGCGCATGTGGTGGGGACGGGCGACACCATCTCGCGCTATGCCCTGGCCGCCGTGGACCTGCTCGAGGAGGCCGGAGCCGCCCTGGATCTGCCGCCCGAGTGGCTGACGGTCAGAGAACGGGTGGACGAGGCGTCAGAGCTCGACCCGTCGCTGCCCGAGGGCTTCGCAGGCGAGCTGCGCGCCTACCAGTTGGAGGGCTACCGCTGGCTGAGCCGCCTCGCCCACTGGGGTGCCGGGGCGTGCCTGGCCGACGACATGGGGCTCGGCAAGACCATCCAAGCCTTGGCGTTGCTGGCGGCTCGCGCCGAGGGAGGGCCGGCCCTGGTGGTCGCGCCGACCAGCGTGGGCTTCAACTGGCAGCGCGAGTGCGAGCGGTTCGCGCCACGGCTGGTCCCGCTGCTTTTCCGGGGCAAGGCGGACCTGGAGGTGTTCGACCGTGTGGGGCCCGGGACGGTCCTGATCACCAGCTACGATCTGTGCGTTCGCT
>CAZNZH010000514.1:0-1192 GCA_964577445.1 uncultured Myxococcales bacterium | reverse complement strand
TTCGCTACGCCGAGCAGATCACGCCCATCGCCTGGGGGACGCTGGTGCTAGACGAGGCCCAGGCGGTGAAAAACCCGGAGACGCGCCGCGCTCAAGCGGTCCACGCCATCGACGCCGGGTTTCGCCTCGCCCTCACGGGCACGCCGGTCGAAAACCGCACCAGCGAGCTTTGGAGCCTCTTTCAGGCGGTCACTCCCGGGCTGCTGGGCACGCTCGGGGCGTTTCGGGAGCGCTTCATCGTCCCCATCGAGCGCGACCAGGACGTCGAGCGGCGCGCGCTCTTGGCGAGCCTGGTGCGGCCCTTCATCCTGCGGCGCTTGAAGACCCAGGTCGCCACGGAGCTTCCGGCTCGCACCGAGGTGGACCTGCGCGTGCGGCTGAGCCCGGCCGAGCGTGCGCACTACGACGAGGTGCGCGAGGCCACCCTCGCCGACCTCGCCAACATGAGCGACGAGCCAGCGCACAAGCGCGGGTTCCGGGTGCTGACCGCCCTGACCCGCCTGCGCCAGCTCGCGTGCCACCCGCGCCTCGTCCACCCGCGCACCACCGTGCGCTCGTCGAAGCTCAAGGCCCTGACCGAGCTGCTGCTCGAGCTCCGCGACGAGGGCCACCGCGCGTTGGTCTTCAGCCAGTTTACGTCGCTTCTGGCGCTGGTGCGCGACGAGCTGAGCGCCGCGGGGTTGAGCTCGCTTCAGCTCGATGGTTCGACCGAGGGTGCCAAGCGCCGCGCCTTGGTCGACGCGTTTCAGGCAGGCGAGGGCGACGCGTTCTTACTCTCGCTGAAGGCTGGCGGGACCGGGCTGAACCTGACCGCGGCGGACTACGTGGTGCACCTGGACCCGTGGTGGAACCCGGCGGTCGAGGACCAGGCGACCGACCGGGCCCACCGCATCGGGCAGACGCGGCCGGTGACGGTGTATCGGCTCATCGCCGAGGACACGGTGGAAGACGAGATCCTGCGCATGCACGCGGACAAGCGCGAGCTGGCCGAGGCGCTGCTGAGCGGCACGGGCGGCGGTCGCGCGCTGAACGCCGAGGACCTGGCTCGGCTGCTGCAGGCCACCCGCGAGCCCGAGGGGTTCGCGGCAGAGGATTTCGACGAGGCGGAGGCGGAGGCGGAGGCGGAGGCGGCGGCGGTGGTGGACGCGGCGGCACCGGCTGAGCCGCCCCCGGCACGGCGGAGCAAGGCGCG
>CAZNZH010000513.1:0-4682 GCA_964577445.1 uncultured Myxococcales bacterium | reverse complement strand
GAGCGCGTGAGGCACGGCCGCGGCGTCCGCGATGAGGATGTAAAGGCAGGCGAGCACATAGAACCCGCACATCGCCGGGACGATCTTGTCGGCGACCGAGGCGATTCGGCGGATGCCACCGATGATGACGATGCCGACCAGCGCGGTCATGAGCAGCCCGTAGACCCAGGAGTTCCCTTCGAAAAATGGGATGACCAGCTTGATCTGCTCAAGGCTCTGCTTGACCTGGAAGGTGTTGCCGCCGCCGAAGGAGCCGCCGATGCACATGATGGCGAAGGCCACCGCCAGCACCTTGCCCAGCGGCCGCATCTTGAGCTCTTCGAGGCCCTTGGAGAGGTAGAGGACCGCGCCGCCGAGGACGCGGCCGTCGGGGCGCACCTCTCGGTACATCTGGCCCAGGGTGACCTCGGCGAACTTCGACGACATGCCGAGCAGGCCGGCTATGATCATCCAGAAGGTGGCGCCGGGCCCGCCGGTGGCGATGGCGATGGCGACGCCAGCGATGTTGCCGAGCCCGACGGTGGCCGACAGCGCAGCCGACAGCGCCTGAAAATGCGAGACCTCGCCGGGGCTGTCGGGGTGATCGTACTTGCCGCGCACCAGCTCGACGGCGTGGCCGAACAGGCGCACGTTCACAAAGCCCATGCGCAGCGTGAAGAAGACGGCGCCGACGATGAGCCAAGCCACCACCAGCGGCATGTCCAGCACGGGGATGTTCCAAAAGATGACCTTGGCGATCGGCGCGACCAGGTAGTCGCCGAAGAACTGGTCGATGCGCTGCTCCATGGCCTGCGCGCCCGTCAGCGCGGCCCCATCGGCGGCGAGCGCGACGGAGGACAGGCCCGTCCCCAGCGCGGCTCCGAGGGTCGTAACCAAGGCGGTCAGAGGGCGGGGCACGCGCATGGATTCTCCGGTGGCGACGCGGGGAGGCGGCAGTATAGGAGACCGGGACGCGGTCGTCAGGTTGACCGCGTCCGCAGGCCCTACTCGGTCGTGACCCGGAGCACCTCTTCAAAGGAGGTCACGCCCTGCGCCAGTTTGCGGATCGCCGCCTCGCGCAGGGTCTTCATCCCGTCTTGGCGCGCGGTCCGCACGATATCGGTCGACGGCGCGCCGTCGATGATGTGCCGGCGGATGCGGTCGTCCATCGGCAGCACCTCGAAGACGCCGCAGCGGCCCCGCAGCCCCGTGTGGCGGCATTCGACGCAGCCCTTGCCGAACCAGACCGGGAGCTGCGGCGCCGCGCCGTCCTCGGGCAGGCTCAGCCCCAGCGCCACGACCTGCTCCTTGCTGAGCGTCGTGCGCTCCTTGCAGCTCTCACACACCTTGCGCACCAAGCGCTGCGCGATGATGCCGACCACGGTCGACGCGATCAGGAAGGGCTCGACCCCCAGCTCGGCCAGCCGCGTCAACGCGCTCGCCGCGTCGTTCGTGTGCAGCGTCGACAGCACCAGGTGGCCGGTCAACGCCGCCTGAATCGCGTTCTGCGCGGTCTCCTGGTCGCGGATCTCCCCCACCATGATGACGTCGGGGTCCTGGCGCAGGATCGTGCGCAGAGCCGACGCGAACGTGATGCCGGCCTTGGGCTGCACCGCCGTCTGGTTGAAGTCCTCGAGCACCATCTCGATGGGGTCTTCGATGGTCGTGACGTTGATCTCCGCGGTCGCGACGATCTGCAGCGCCGAGTAGAGCGTCGTCGTCTTCCCGCTGCCCGTCGGGCCGGTGACGAGGACGAGCCCGTGGGGCCGCCCGATGAACGACGTGAAGTGGTGCAGATCTCCCTCGGCGAACCCGAGCGCGTCGAGATCCTGGATGATCACCTCGGGGTCGAAGATGCGCAGGACCAGCTTCTCGCCAAACGCGACCGGCAGCGTCGACACGCGCAGCTCGATCTCGGCGTCCTTGTGCCGGGTCTTGATGCGCCCGTCCTGAGGCCGCCGCTTCTCCGCGATATCCAGGCGCGCCAAGGTCTTGATGCGGTTGACGATGGCGTTGTGCACCACCTTCGGCACCCGCTGGACCGTGTGCAGCACCCCGTCGATTCGCAAGCGCACGACGGCGTTTTCGCGCTTCGGCTCGATGTGCAGATCGCTGGCGCGCTGCTCGAACGCGTAGTGCAGCAGGTACTCCACGGCGTTGACGATGTGCTGGTCGGTCGCCTCGATCTCGTCGAGCGACTTGAGCTTGACCAGTTGCTCGAGGTTGCCGAGATCGGAGCCGCTCGAGAGATCCGCCGCGGCCGCCGCGAGGGTGCGCCGAAAACCGTAGATCTCGCGGATCTGCCTGAGGATGTCGGTCTTCGACGCGACGACGACCTCGACCTCGCCCCCGACCAGGCTGCGCACGGACTCGATGGCGTCGATGTTGTGCGGGTCGTCGGTCGCCAGCCGCAGCCGCAGCCCGACGCGCTCGATGGGCAACATCCGGTGCTTGGACGCGAAGGGGCGTGACAGCGTCGAGGTGATGAGGTTCGCGTCAAGCCGCAGCGGGTCGATCTTGAGGTAGGTCAGCCCCGACTCCTCCGCGATGACCTGCATCACCCGGTCCTCGGTGACCACGCCGCCGTCCTTGGCGGGCAGCCGGAAGCTGGCGAGCAGCTCGGCCGCGGAGATCTCAATGCCACCGCGCCGATTCGGCACCACCCCCGCGTCCTTCTCCAACCGGTAGCGCTGAGCGCTCTGCTTGGCGGCGACCTCCTCCGCGGCCTGGGGCTCCAGGACGCCGCGGCGGCACAGCGTCTGGAGTAGCTGATCAAATGTGAGTATTCCGGCCATCGGGGCGCATCCTACCCTGCTCGGGATGCGACGCGAAGAGCCTGAGCGCCGGTTCATCACGCCCCGGCGAGCGCCACGTTGCCGCCCGCGCGCGGTGCGTGCTAGACAAGCCCGAGATCGGTCGGCTCAAGGGCTCCCGGGGCACTGGGTCTCGGCCTGGGCCCGACCACGCGCCGGGACACAACGATCACGCCGTGACAGAGATTATCTGCATTAGCTGCTGGAGCAGCTTCGAGATCGACCCTCGAACCGCCACCAGCGCTCAGGTCAGTTGTCCTTTGTGCGGCTTCGTTCAGGCAGGCCCCACCGCAAAACCCGTCACCGTGCCGCCGCGAGCCGGCGAGACCCTCGCGGACGCGCCTGGCACCGGCGAGCAGCGAGCGGCGCATGGCGCGGCCACGGTTCCGCCCGATCCGGGCCCTGTGCCTGGTCGCGACGCGGCCCCACCCCCGCTCCCACCGCCGGTCCCCGACGGGATTGAGCCCGCGCTGGACCGCCAGGCCGATCCCTTCGCGCAGCTTGGGTCCGAGTTCGGGGGCCTGGGCTTCGACGGGATGCTGGACGGCTCGCCTCCCCAAGAAGCCCGCGAGGTCTCGCCGGTCAGCGCGATCCTGGCCGACATCGCCGGGGGAGGCGAAGGGGCCGAGCCAGGCGCAGCCGCGGGTGCCGGGCCGCCGGCCGCACGGTGGAAGCTGCGGACGGGCTCGGGCCTGCTGCTCCATTTCCCGACCTACGAGACGGCGATCATCTGGGCCGCGGGCCACGACGGACCCCTCGGGATCACCTGTGGCGACCTGGATTTTCGACGCTACAAGGCGTTTCATCACGCGACAAAGTCGACGTCGGACCCGATGGCGGCGCTCTACGCGACGCCCTCTTTTGAAGAGCGCCCGGACCTCGGCGCGGCGTTGCCCCCAGAGTCGCTTCAACCCGCCCACCTGACGCCCCGCACCCCGGACTCCGCGCCGCTGGACCCTGAGGCGCCACCGCCGCCCCGCAGCGCGGCCTCGAATCGCCCCGCAGAATCCGCGCGCAGCATGGAGAGCCCGCCGTCCCGAACCACCCGATCGCAGGTGCAGGATTTCAGCTTTCGCACGGGGCCTTCTGTTTCGATCTGGCCGTCGCGCCTCATCTTCCTTACCCTGGGAATCATCCTTGGAGCCAGCGCGGTTTATTATCTCGCCTGGTTAGGGATCATGCCCGGGGTTCAGTATTGATGACCGAGCCACGCGAAAGCACCGCAAAGTGGGCCGTTCGTAAGCCGGACGGCACGGTACTGCGCTTCCCCAATCTCGATGTGCTCCAGAGTTGGATCCGCGACGGCATCGTCGTGAAAGGTGACTGGATCGAGCACGAAGAGGCCGGCTGGACGCGCGTGGAGGCCGTGACCGAGCTGGCCGTGATGATGGCCAAGTCGACGCCGGCCACGAAACCCGTGCCGGGCCCGCGGCTGGCGGCGGGCCTCGACGACGATGAGACCGCAGAGGCGCTGACGGAGGGTGAGACCGGACCGCCGCCCTTGCCGTTTCCGAGCGCGGCGAGCCCCGCCCCCGAGCCCGCCATGGTGCGCACGCGGAAGATGACGCGCGCCAAACCGCCGGCGACGGCTGGCGAGCAGACTCCGACGAGCAACGTCATCTCGCTGACGGACGTCGAGCGGCCGAGCCTCTCGCGTGAGGAGATCGAGTCCGACGGCGAGAGCGTGCTGGGGGCCGTGGTGCCGCCGGCGCTGCCGTCGGACGCTGGCGCCGAGGTGCTGCTGCCGCTGACGCCGGGCACGCGACCGCGGGGGAGCAGCCCGCGCACCGGCCCCATGTCGTCACGGCCGGCCACCGCGCGGCGTGAGGCCTCGCGCGCGGACATCGAGCTACAGCGCGCCCTGATCCGGCGCGGCGTGCGCGAGGGCGT
>CAZNZH010000512.1:0-4690 GCA_964577445.1 uncultured Myxococcales bacterium | reverse complement strand
CGGCGGCCGCGGCGGGGCTCTCCGAGGAGGCCGCCGCGTGGGTCTGGGAGCTCTACCGGGAC
The DNA here is from genome assembly GCA_964577445.1 of uncultured Myxococcales bacterium. GTDB lineage: Bacteria > Myxococcota_A > UBA9042 > PHBI01 > JACKFB01 > JACKFB01. The sequence continues at coordinate 4,628 of CAZNZH010000512.1, read as the reverse complement.
CTGCGCGAGCGCGGCTGAGGCGAGCGGCCGGTGGGCCGCTCGCCGAGCGGGCGGCTCGCTGTTCTAATAGATCAGTGGGCGCTACTTGCTGAGGTCGTCGGGCACGCGGGTCGTGGTGATGAAGGCCCGCAGCTCGCGCCGCAACCGCGCCGCGGCCTCCTCCTCTTCGCCGATGCGGTCGTGGAGCTCGCCGGGGTCGGACAGCACGTCGTAGAGCTCGTCGACGCCCGTGGTCAGGTCGATGATCATGTGCCACCGGCGCCAGATCGCGCCCTTGGTGTCGCGGCGGGGGCGGGAGTAGGAGTTCTCCTGAAAGACGATGCGCTCCGGGTCCGGCGCGGCACCGAAGAGCACGGGCGCCTGGCTCGCCATGGTCGACGCCTCGGGCACGGGCACCGAGGCCAGGTCGAGCAGGGTCGGGAAGAGGTCGGCCATGGCGACGGGCTCGGCGACGCGGCGCGGCGCGATGCCCGGGCCGTGTAGCACCAGCGGCACCTGGGTGACGTTGCGGTAGAGGTTGCGCGCGTGGGGGTCGGGGCCGTGCTCGCCGAAGCCCTCGCCGTGGTCGGCGGTGACGGCGATGAAGGTGTTGCGCCCGAGATCTGCGCTCGCCAGCCCGTCGAGGAGCTCGCCGAAGGCCACGTCCGTGAAGCGGATCTCCTCGTCGTAGTTGTCCATCGGCTGGTCGCCGAAGCCGATGTCGGGGTGGTCTGCGTAGGGCCCGTGCGGGTCGAAGAAGTGGACCCACAGGAAAAACGGCTCCTTGTGCGCGAGGCGGCGAAGCGTGCTCAGGGCGTGGGTTTGGACGATGGGCGCCTGGTCGCGGGTGTGGCCGACGCAGACGTCCCCGTACTCGTCGAAGCCGCGGCGGAGGTTCCAGTGGGGCGTGCCGAAGACGTCGCCGCAGAGGACGGCGGCCGTGGCGTAGCCGGCGTGCTTGAGCTGCTCGGCCAGGACCTGCTCGTGCGGGCCGATGATCGGCGGGAAGCGGTCGGGGCGGACGAGCTCGACCTGAAACGGCGTCTTGCCCGTCATCAGCGACCAGAGGCTGGGGCCGGTGCCCGAGTCCTGGCTGTAGGCGCGCTCGAAGACCACGGATTCTTTGGCGAAGGCGTCCAGGCGCGGCGAGGTCGGGCGGGAGTAGCCCATGAAGCCGGTGTGGTCGGCGCGCAGGGCGTCGAAGGTGATGAGGACGAGGTTGGGGGCTGGGCCGGGCGGGGCGAGGGAGGGGCGGCGCGGGGGGCGGTAGGGGGGCGTCGGGCCGGTGTGCTCGGCGGCGGCGCGCGTGGGGGGCGGGAGCAGCGCATAAGCGGCCCAGCGCGCGGTCCAGGCGTCCTGGCCGGCGAGGCGGCGGGCGGCGGGCGAGCGGGCGGCGAGGGTGATGGCGAGGGCGGCGACCACCGGGAGGGCCCAGGCGACCCAAGAGCCGCGGCGGAGGCGGGCGGCCAGGAGCGAGGCCAGGGCGAGGGCGACGACGGGGAGGGTGAAGGTGGGGCCGTCGAGGGCGATGTAGACGCGGTGGGCGGCGGCGGCGAGGGCGGCGAGGGCGGCGAGGGCGGTGAGGGCGGCGGCGGCGACCACGGTGGTGGTGCCGGCGCGGCGGAGGCGGCCGCGGACGCGGGCGCGGGTGAGGAGGCCGCGGGCCGCGCGGCGGGCGATGAGGCCGACGGCGGCCGCGGGGAGGAGGAGGGCGGCCTGGCCGGCGACGGTGGCCAGGGCGATGAGCAGGGCGCCGTGGCGGTGGAGGATGTACCAGCGGACCAGATAAACACTGCCCGCGATGAAGACGACCAGCGCGTTGGCGACGCCGATGGTGGTGGCGAGGCGCTGGGTGTCGGCGGGGGTGCCGGCGTCGGCGGCGAGGCGGCGCCAGGCGGGTGCCAGGAGGTTGAGCAGCGGGCGGTGGCCGTCTGGGCCCAGGGTCAAGCGGGCGAAGAGCGAGGCGAAGAGGGCCCACGGGAGGGCCGCCATGAGCCAGAGGCCGACCACCAGCGGCAGGCCGGGCAGGGCGGCGCGCTCGCTGCGGGCGGCGGCCAGGCCCCAGTCGGCGAGGCCCAGGGCGCCGAACGCGAGGCTCGTCGCGGAGAGGCGAATCGACAGGCCGGCGAAGAAGCCCAGGCGGCCGGGAGGGGGCGTCGGTTCGCTGCTCGTGTCGGGTGGTAGCAGGGGCCGGCCTCGCGGGTGGGGGCGAACGAGGCGGGGAGGATAGCGGAAGCGAGCGGCCCGGGCCACGAAGACCGCGCCGGTCCATGGCCCGGCGCCCGCTTCGTCGCCTTGGGGTGCGGCGAATCCGAGGGGCGGCGGCGATCAGGGCGGCTGTGGAATCCATTGGCGGCAGGGCGGCGACCTTCGTATCATCGCCCGATGGATACCCTGGTCCTCAGCGCGGCGTACGAGCCCATGGAGCGCATCGGCTGGCAGCGGGCGATGACGCTCTTCGTGTCGGGGCGGGTCGAGGTGGTCGAGTCCTACGCTGAGCGCGTCGTGCGCACCATCGACCATGTGTTCCAGTTGCCCGCGGTCGTGCGATTTCACAGCGCGCGGCGGCAGCAGCCGCGGCGGCTGATCCGCTTTTCGCGAGAGAATGTCTGGCTGCGGGACCGCGGGCGCTGCCAGTACTGCGCTGAGCCGGTGCCGCTGGCGCGCATCACCTTCGACCACGTGGTGCCGCGGTGTCGCGGGGGCCGCACCGCGTGGGACAACGTGGTCATGGCGTGCAGGCCGTGCAATCAGCGCAAGGCCGACCGCACGCCGGAGGAGGCCGGGATGCGGCTCTCCCTGGCCCCCGTGCGGCCGCGCAGCCTGCCCCGCTGGCGGCACCCCGACCTGGCGTGGCGCGAGGACATGCCCGCGCCGTGGGCTCCCTACCTGGCGTCGATGTAGCGAATCGCGCGGCGCCGCCTGGCAAAAAGGACCCACAGGGCGAGGGCGGCGGCCAGCGGCCAGGGCGGTGATGGGCCGGCGCCGCTACAGTCGCCGCTGAAGGTGGGCGCGTTGGAGCAGGGGCCGCTGGTGGCGGAGGGGTCGGGCTCGGCGCGCCGGATGCGCTCGGCGTCGACCGCGCCCGGTCCGGCGAGGTTGGCGCGGATTGCGAGCGGCAGGCCGCAGCGATCAGCGGTCACCGCGAGGCCCGTCACCGCGACGCCGGATCGCCGGCCGTCGTAATACGCGGAGTCGAGCCAGCGGTTATCCGCGGAGCGTTTGGCGTGGTCGGCGGCGGCGGGCTCGAAGGCGTCTCCGGGCGCGAAGATCCGCCGCTTGGGGTCCTGGGCGACGTTGACGACGCGGATCATCGGGTGCCAGGTCGGATACTGCGCTTGCCCCAGCACCGGTGAGTTGAGGCTCTCGTCGACGTGCACCACGACGAGGCCGCCGGTCTGCTCGTCCACCAGCTTGGTCCCGACGCGGTAGGGGGCGCGGTTTTCGACCAGCCAATATTCCGGTGGCGCGCCGAGGCGGTACACGCTGCCGCCGTCGAGCGCGGGCTGCAAAAACGCCGACAGCGCCTCGCCCGCGGGGACGTCGACCACATGGGCCCAGCCGAGCTTGACCCGGCTGTGGACGTCCATGGAGCAGTCGTCGCAGGTGCCCATCAGCGAGAGCGGGAAGCTCCACAGATACTGGTCGGCCGCGCCCAGGTTGTGGCCGAACTCGTGGAGCACGGTCTCGCGGCTCAGATCGCTGATGGCGATGCTGCCGACCTGAACACCCTCGTCGATGATGTCCAGCGCGGCGTAGAGTGGCGGGGCGATGGCGCGCTGCCACTCGCCCATCAGGACGATGATGCCGTCGGCCCAGCCGTCCGGCACGCCGTCTTGGCCCGAGCGGTCGAAATCGGCCAGCCGAATGCCCTGCTCGTCGCGAACCCGGCGGAAGATCTCCTCGAAGATGGGCGCCGCTTCGAAGATGGTCTCCACCGAGAACGCGCAGTCGGGGACGGTGGTGGACGGGCAGCCGTCGAAGGTCACGACGTCCGCGACGACGGTCTCCATGTTCAGGCGGCCCGCCGACTGGCGCCGGTAGAAGTTGGAGAAGGTGTAGCCGGCGCTCGGCGCGGGATCGAAAAACGGCAGAAACTCGGCGTAGCCCGGGTCGGTGCCGAATGAGACGGGGATGACCAGCACCTTCAAGTCGCCGGTGGGCGGCGAGCGATTCGGGCCGATGGTGCTGCTCTTGAACTGGTTGGCGTACTCGAAGGGGTTCGGCGTGTCGTCGGCCAGCGCGGGCGGCGCGAGGGCAATGGCAGCGAGCGCGAGGGATGCGGTGGCGCGATGCACGGCTGTCTCCGTGGGTTCGAGGCGGGGAGCGGAGGGTGGCGCGGGCGGGCACCCCGGGTCAATGACGGTGGGCCAACGACGGCGCCCGTAGCGGCCGACCATTGGCACGGCGGCGACGCCGATGGTAGCAATCACGCCTCGACGGGAGAGAGATGATGACGAAGCGGCGCACGTTTGGGGTTGTGTGGGTGGCCATCGCGCTTGGGGCGGGCTGCGCGCCGAGGCAGGAGCCGCAGGCCGTGGCGGCCGCCGCGCCGGTCGCGGTCGCCGAGTCTGGGACCGCCGCCGAGGCCGCGCCCGCCGCGCCTGCCGCGCCGGTCGCGGTCGCCGCGTCTGGGACCGCCGCCGAGG
>CAZNZH010000511.1:0-4705 GCA_964577445.1 uncultured Myxococcales bacterium | reverse complement strand
GCCCGGAGGCCCCTCCTCCCGCCGGGGGTGGCCACCTCCGGGTGCCCGGAGGCCCGTCCTCCCGCCGGGGGTGGCCGCCTCCGGGTGCCCGGAGGCCCCTCCTCCCGCCGGGGGTGGCCACCTCCGGGTGCCCGGAGGCCCCTCCTCCCGCCGGGGGTGGCCGCCTCCGGGTGCCCGGAGGTGGGCCCCCACGCATGAGCCGGACCGGGTCCGGCAGCCGGATCTCGGGTCACGGCGCCGTCGATGGTCGCCTCCGGGTCGGGGCTTGGCTGGTCCCCAGGCGTCTGCCGCCCCTTGTCGCTGCCGGCTCACCCCGAACGCCGTGTCACTCGCGCGGCACGCTGAGCGCCAGCTTCGCCGCGGTGTCGGCGCTGACGAGCTGGACGTGCGACGGCAAAAGCCCGGTCATGGGCACGAAGGCGTTGTCGAGGCTCAGCCCGCCGTCGCTCGTCATATACACCCAGGTGACCGTCCCCGGCGGGTAGCTCGCCAGCTCGTCGGCCATCTCCTGCGGGCTCACGAAGAACGCCGCCTCGCTCTTCTTGGTGCTGCCCTGGATGCCCCGCCACTCGCGCGGCCTGAAGAGCGCCACCTCGGCGCCGTCTTTGCCGGCCAGCACCTCGAAGAACCGGTCTTCGGGCCACCACGAAAACGCCGGGACGAAGTACGGCACATTGACCGGAAACACGCCGCGGATCGCACCCTCCGCGCGGGCATACTGCGGCAGGAAGTCGCCCTCGGCGTCGGCCCACGAGCCGGACCACTCCCAGTGGACGGTCCCGGTGACGCCGAGGAGGCGGGCATCGCGCTCGGTCGCCGTCACGAATCGCGCCTGGTCCGCCACGTTGAGGGACGTCGGATACGCGTAGAGGTGGCCGCTGGGCGGGAGGATGAAGCTGTCGTGGCCGGTGCGGCGGCTCGCGGCGTAGTACCACTCGAGCACATCGGGGGCCATCCAGGTGAGGTGCGGCGAGACGCTCCAGCTCAGCGGCGCGCACGCGGCCCCCGCTGCTTCGCACTGGGCGATCCGTTGCCGGATCCACGCGCCCCTGGTGGTCATGATGAAGCGGACGTTGTCCCCGTCGCCCACCACGAAGGCCACATAGGTCTTGCTCGGGTCGTACACGACCTCCTCGGGCGGGGCTGCTCTTAGCTCGCCGGCGCTCTCGATCGGCGCGCGGCGCGTCGAGAAAAACGAGAGGTTGCCGGTCTCGGTGGCGATAGCCCCCATGTTGCGAGACTCCAGACACAGCGTCTGCGCCTCGTAGAGGTAGCCGCCGATATTCCAGGAGTTGTTGTACCCGTAGACGCCGACCGGGGTCGGCCAGCCGCTCTGGTTGACGATGTCGGACAAGAGCGCGTGCTCGGGGTTCGGGGCCACGCACCCATGGATGAGGAACACGACGAAGAGCGTCTGCGAGAACACGAAGTCCACCATGGCCGACGGCATGTCGCGGTTCAGCGGCGGGTCGTCGAGGGAGGCCGGGTTCGTGTCATATCCCGGGTTCAACATCGCCAGCCCGGTGGTCTGGGCGCCGAAGCGCTCGAAGACGTAGCGCGTCGCTTCGTAAGGGGTGTCGCGGGTCGCCAGCTCCTGGGTCGCGTCGAAGGCCACGGTGTCGCACGCGACGCCCAGATCGACGTCCACCGGGAGGGCGCCGAGGGCCGCCGCGGCCGTGAGGATGCTCGGCAAGAGCTCCTGCTGCGCGGAGTAAGAGTAGCGCACGCAGGCCGGGAAGGCGGCCAGGCACCCTTGGACGAACGCGCCTGGGTCGACGACCTCGGCGGGCACGAGGTCGAGCTCGTCGAGCCACTTCGCGTCGTCCGCGTCCATCTGCACATAGACCGAGCCACCGAGCGCGCGGTTTTTCAGGCCCGCGCAGGCCTGCACCGCGAGCTGAAGCGGTGCCGAGACGGCGGCCCCGACCTCGACGAGCGTGAACTCGCTCGCATACCGCGGTGTGGCGTCGGCGACGTCGAGGGACGCGCCGTCGGCCGCATCGCCGTCGGCCGCATCGGCGTCCGAGCTCACGTCGACGCTGTCGGCCGTATCAGCACCCACGCGGTCATCGTCACCGCAGCCGACGAGCAGCGCCGCGACCAGGACCGCCGCGATTCGCGCGCGTTGCACCGTACACGAAGACACCATCCGCGGCCCCCGGGTCATTCGCAAGAGCGGCACGCCCCGCGCAGGCCGCATGGTCGCCGAACGCCCGCGCACAGGCAACCGGCCGCGCGCGTCGAGGGCGCGCCTCGCTCGACACGGCCGGCCGGGGCCTGGACCCACGAGAGCCCCGCGGCGGTCGCTGCGAAACCCACGGGCTAGCCGTCACTGGACAAGCGAGCCTCGACGACCCGGCCCCAGGGTGCCCGGTTGTGCTCGGCTGGCGTGACCCACAGCACGGGGAAACGCGGGGGGCGCTCTGGGAAGCGCGAGCGGAGGTCGGTCAGGCCGATGAAGAGATCGGGGTGCGGCTTGTGCTCGGCCAGCCAGGCGAAGACCGGGCGGTGGTCCGTGCCGCCGCCGCCTTGGAAGCGGGTCTGGCAAAGAAAGCTCGGGAGCTCTCTCGAGGGGATGACGCGCTGGACGCGGGCGTCGGCCAGGAGGACGAGCAGCTCGGGGGCGATGTCGGCGAGCGCGGCGAGCTCGGTGGCGACGGCGGCCAGCAGGGCGTCGGGCATCGAGCCGGAGGTGTCGACCGCGACGACGACGTCGGGGGCGCCGCGGTCGACGAGGCCGGGGACGACCAGATCCTCGGCGAGGTAGCGGCGGTTGGGGCGCGCGAGGCTGTAGTCGAGGGAGCCCAGGGCTTGGCCGGCGAAGCGGTGGAGCAGGCGCTGCCACGGGATGCGCGGGCGGCTCTGGGCGGCGACCTGGCGGGCGAGATCGCCGGCCGCGTCGCCGCGGTGATGGGTTTGAGCCCAGACGCCCAGCGCGTCGCGCAGCCGGTCGCGTAAGACCTCGCGGTCCTCGCTGCTCAGCTCGACCGGGAGGTGGAGGTCGATGCCGCCGCCGTGGTCGAGGACGCCTGGCAACACCAGGTCCGCGCCGAGCTCCACGGTGATGCGCCGGGGGGCGGGCAGCTCCTCGGCGGCGAGGTGCTCGTAGATGGCCTCGGCGACCATGCCGTCAAAGCGCGGGTCGAGCAGCGGACGCACGTCGCCGAGGCCGGGGATGAAGCCGCTGGGGGCGCGATAGAGCGGGTAGCCCTGCGAGCCGGAGATCGCCGCCACGATGCGGTTGATGGCGTAGTCGGTCGCGCGGTTCCACAGGCGCGCGTCGCGGCCGCGCGCGCGGTCGCTGCTCAGCAGGAGGTGGTGGCCGAGCTCGTGGGCCAGCACGAAGCCGAGCTGCCGAATGTCGAGGTGCTGCGTGTAATGGGGGTTGTACCAGATGCGCCGCACGCCGTCGGTGGCCGCCAAGGTCGCCAGCTTGGGCGCCTGGATCAGTCGCACGTGCAGCAGGAGATGGCCCCAAAACGGGTGCAGGTCGACGAGCTGCATCCGCAGCATCGAGACGCGGCGCGCCTCGGCCGCCGCCGGGTCGGGCGCGGGGTCGGGCGGCGGCGCCTCCGGCTCGGCGGCGAGGGCGTCTGGGTCGCGCCGGCTGCCGGTCATTGGTACAGCCCCGCGTGGAGCTGCACGAGCTCGCCGGCCAGCTCGCGGTAGCCGGCGACGGCCTTGAGCCGCTCCGTCAGGTCGCCCTTGGCCTTCAGCTCGCGCAGGAGCAGGAAGACGTACTCGGCGTCCAGGCCGGGCGCGCAGAGGAGGGCCATCAGGTTGTCGAGCCAGCGCGCCTCGACCGCGGGCTGCTGCACCAGCCAGTTGGCCACCGCGGACACCGCCGCGTGGGCGAAGGACGGCTCGGCGCTGGGGCCCGTCGTGAAGTCGGGGACCACGCCGCGGACGATGATGCGCTGGGGGTTCACGCGGTCGTAGATGCGCTGGAAGGCGAAGAGGCGGTCGGCCGCCGCCACGCCCACGCAGGCCGCTACCAAGCGCTTACGCAGGGCCTCGTCGCCGCGCTCGAAGACGCGGCTGGCCATCTCCCAGCTCCGCGGCGACGGGAAGGCGCCCGCGCCGCCCTCGGGATCCTTCGTGTCGTTCGCGTAGAGGAGCTCCTCGCCGTAGCGCTCGTGGGCCCGCACATACGCGAGGATGACCGGCGAGATGCCGGCGCGCCCGGCCCACCGTAGCCACGTCGACACATGCACGCGCAGGACGAAGTGCGCGAAGCGGTTACACAGCGCCGAAGAGAGCGGCGAGACGATGGCGCCGTCCTCGTCGAGGTTGCCGGCCGCCATCACGACGGTCTCCGGGTGGAAGCGGAAGGGCCCCACGCGCCGCTCGAGGACGATCTGGTACGCCGCCGCCTGGTGGAGCCGCGTCACGGCCGCGTTCAGCTCGTCCAAGAACACGAAGCCCGGGCGCTCGCAGACCTCGCGTACCCAGCTCGGTGGCAGCAGGGCCAGCTCGTTGCGCTCGCGATCCGGGAAGTACACGCCGCCGAGCTCGGCCGGGTCGCGCTGCGCCAGCCGGATGTCCTGCATCGGCAGCCCCATCGCCGCCGCCAACTCAGCCGCCAGCGCCGACTTGCCGACGCCCGGATGCCCGCGCACGAGCACCGAGATGCCGGCCTCCAGCGTGGTCCGCACGAGCGGCAGCAGCTCGTCGTAGGTGTAGCCTTCGGGGTCGGGCTGCGCCG
>CAZNZH010000510.1:0-4705 GCA_964577445.1 uncultured Myxococcales bacterium | reverse complement strand
GCACCGGGAACGGCACGTCGAAGGCCTCACCGGCGAGCGCGATCTGGCCCCGCGGCGGTGCCGGCGCCGGCGCTGCCGCCCGCGCCGGGGCGTCTCGCACGAGTCGCAGGCCGGCGCGCGCCTCGGGGTGCTCAGCCGCCGCGCCCAGCACGCGCTCAAACGCCGCGGCCGCCGCGTCCCGGTCGTTTTCCAGCAGCGCCCGAAACCCCTCCTTCAGGCCGCGCTCGATGACCAGCTCCTCGGGGGGCTCGCAGCGCGGCGGGCCCATGGGCCCCGGCTCCTCTCCGCACCCGAGCAGCGCCACCGCCAAGGCCAGGCCCACCCACCTCACGCCGCACCGCCGCGCACGTCGACGCTCATCCCCAGCAGGTCCTCGTAGCCATCCGAAAGCCGCACCTCCGCCACCAGCTCACCCTCGTCGACGAAGCCGCGGGAGATGTAGAGCGCGTGGGCCCGCGTGTTGCTGCGATATACCTGCAAGGTCACCCGCTCAAGCATTGGCTGCGCCCGCGCCCAGGTCAAGGCGAGGTCCAGCATCCGCCCGCCGATGCCCCGCCGCCAGCCCGCGGCCCGCACCCCCATCCCCAGGTGCGCGATGTGGCGCGTGCGCGAGCTCTGGCCGTTGAAGAGGCTGAGGCTGCCGATGACCGCCTCGCGCCCGGGTCCGCCCGCCGGCCGCACCGCGACCATCTGGATGCAGCCCTTCAATCGCGCGAAATGCTCGAGCAGGACGCGCTCTTCGTCGACCTCCGGCAGCGGGTCTTCCGGCGATTGCAGCATGAACTCGGTCTCGCCCACGATGGCGGCCATGTGCTCCAGCAGCCTCGGCGCGTCGCGGCGGTGGGCTTCGCGCACCTCGAGCCTCTCGCCGAGCGCGTCGACGCCCACCCAGGGCAGCACCTTCATCCCGCGGTCTCGACTTCATCGCCAGCGCGCCAGGCCTTGAAGCTCAGCCGCTCCTTGGAGCCGGGCGGCGCGACGCCGACCCGGATGCCCGCGCAGCCCTCGAACTCGCCGCCGATGATGCGAAGGGCCAGCGGGTCCTCGACCAGGGCCCGCACCGCGCGTTTGACCGGCCGCGCGCCGTAGTCCGGGTCGTACCCGGCCTCCGCGATGAGCGCGACCGCCGCGTCCTCGACCTCCAGCGCCCACCCGCGGGACTCGAGCCGCTTGGCGACGCTGCGGAGCTGAAGCCGCGTGATCGTGTCGATGGCTTTGGTGTCCAGCCGGTTGAAGATCACCTGCTCGTCGATGCGGTTGAGCATCTCGGGCCGGAAAAACCGCCCGACCGCCTCCATCACCGCCGCGCGCATCGCTTGGTCGTCGCCGTCTTCGGCGTCCAAGATCGCCTGCGACCCCAAGTTCGACGTCATCACCAGCAGCGCGTTGGTGAACGACACCACCCGCCCCATGGAGTCGGTCAGCCGCCCGTCGTCCAGCACCTGCAAGAGCAGGTCGAACACCTCCGGGTGGGCCTTCTCGACCTCGTCGAGCAAGATGACGCTGAAGGGGCGCTGCCGCACGGCCTCGGTGAGCTGGCCGCCCTCCTCGTAGCCGACGTAGCCGGGCGGGGCCCCGATGAGGCGCGCCACCGCGTGCTTCTCCATGTATTCCGACATGTCCAGCCGCACCATGGCCTTCACGTCGTCGAAGAGCTCCTCGGTGACCACCTTCACGATGTGGGTCTTGCCGACGCCCGTCGGCCCCAGGAACAAAAACGAGCCCAGCGGGCGGTCCGGGTCTTGGATGCCCGAGCGCGCGCGCCGAATCACCGCCGCGACCGCGCGCACCGCCTCGTCCTGCCCGATGACGCGCTTTTCCAGGCGCTGCTCCAGCTCCAGGAGCTTCGTCGCCTCGGACTCCGCCAGCTTGGTCACCGGGATGCCGGTCCACGCCGCCACGACCGCCGCGATGTCGTCGGCGTCCACCGCCTCTTTCAGCCAGCCGCCGTCTTTCTGCGCGACCGCCAGCTCGCCATCGAGCCCCGCGGCCTGCCGCCGCAGCTCCGGCAGCTTGCCGAACTTCAGCTCCGCGGCCCGCTCCAGCTCACCGGCCCGCGTGGCCTCCTCCTCCTGCGCCATCAGCGCCTCGATCTGCTCTTTGGTCTGCCGGATGCGCGCCAGCACGTCGCGCTCGCGCACCCAGCGCTCCGTCTGCTCGTCCAGCTCCGACCGCAGCCGCGCCATCTCCCTGTCCACCGCGCCCCGCTGCCCCAGCGAGCCGGTGCTCGCCTCCTTGGTCAGCCCGGCCCGCTCGATCTCCAACTGCGCCAAGCGCCGCCGCCGCTCGTCGATGGACGCCGGCAGCGCGTCCGTCATCAGCCGCAGCCGGCTCGCCGCCTCGTCGATCAGGTCCAGCGCCTTGTCGGGCAGCCGCCGGTCACTCACATACCGGCTCGACAGCCGCACCGCCGCCACCAGCGCCGCGTCGCTGATCGCCACGCCGTGGTGCAGCTCGTACCGCCCCTCGAGCCCCCGCAGGATCGACACCGACTCCGCGAACCCCGGCTCCTCGACGACGATGGTCTGAAACCGCCGCGCCAGGCCCGGGTCCCGGTCGATGGACTGCCGGTACTCGCGGATCGTCGTCGCCCCGATGCAGTGGATCTCGCCTCGCGCCAGCGCCGGCTTCAGCATCGCCGACGCGTCCATCCCCCCGCCGCCCGAGCCCCCGGCCCCCACGATCGTGTGGATCTCGTCGATGAAGAGCAGGATGTGCCCGTCGGACTCGCGCACCTCGCGCAGCACGTGCTTGAGCCGCTCTTCGAAGTCGCCGCGCAGCTTCGCGCCCGCCAGCACGCTGCCCATGTCCAGGGAGAGCAGCCGCCGCCCGCGCAGGAGATCCGGCACGTCGCCCTCGGCCAGCCGCCACGCCAGCCCCTCGATGATGGCGGTCTTGCCGACGCCCGGCTCGCCGATGAGCACGGGGTTGTTCTTTCGCCGCCGGCACAGCACCTCCATCACCCGCCGGATCTCGTCGTCGCGCCCGATGACCGGGTCCAGCTCGCCGCGGCGCGCCCGCGCGGTCAGGTCGATGGCGAAGCGGTCCAGCCACGACGTCGCCCCGTCCTCGCCCGCCTGCTCCGCTGCCCCCGTCGGCCGCTCGCCCGGCGCCCGCCTGCTCTCCGCGTTGTGCACCCGCCGGGCCGCCCGGGTGATGCGGTCCGGCGTGCACCCGGAGGCCCGCAGCGCCGCCTCCGCCCGCGTCCCGTGCACGTTCGCCATCGCCAGCAGGAGGTGCCCCGTGCCCGTCGCCGCCGCCCCGTCCGCCCGCGCGTTCACCCGCGCCTGGTCGAACACCCGAATCAGCATCGGGTCGATGATGAGCCTCACGTCGCCCTCGACGATGGGCAGCGCCGCCAGCTCGTCCGCCACCGCGCGCCGCAGCGTCGCCGTCTGCGTCCCCAAGAACACCCAGATCTCGGTCGCGTGGGCGTCCCGCGCGTCGAGCATCGTGACGAGCACCTGCTCGGCGGTCAGCCGCGGGTGCCGCGCCCGCCGGGCGGTCTCGTTGGCGAGCTCCACCACGCGCCGGGCCTCATCGGTGTAGTCGTCAAAACGCATCAAACGTCCCCCGGACAGCGGCGAGATCAAAGCACGGTCGCCCGCGTGAAGGAAGCGCGCGCCTTTTGGCTGGCCCCCGCGAGCGGGTCAGGGATCGCGGGCCTCGGACAGCTCGATGGGCAGGTCCAACCGGTCGCCACCGCGTTGCAGCGTAACCTGGATGCTCCGGCCCGTAACACCCGAGGCGACGAGCATGCGAAACTCTGCCGCGTTGCCCACGCCGCGCCCGTCGAAGGCCAGCAGCACGTCCCCCGGCCGCAGCCCCGCGCGGCTGGCCGGGCTGTCGTCGACCACCCCCTCGACCAGCAGGCCCTCCTCGCGCGACGGCGCTCCGACCGCGCGCACATAGACGCCCAGCCAGCTACGGCTGACCCGCCCGCCCTTCTCGAGCCGCGGCAGCGCGTCGGCGACGACGTTCCAAGGGATGGCGAAGGCGATGCCCTGGCCCGCGGTGCTGACGGCGGTGTTGATGCCGATGACCTCGCCGCGCAGGTTGAACAGCGGCCCGCCCGAGCTGCCGCGGTTGAGGGGGACGTCGGTCTGGATGAGGTCGGAGTAGCCGGTGTCGGGCCCCAGCACCTCGGCGCGCCCGGTGGCGCTGATGATGCCTTTGGTCAGCGTGTGGCTGAGGCCGAAGGGGTTGCCGATGGCGATGACCCAATCCCCGACCAGCACCGCGTCGGAGTCCCCGGGCGTCGTCGCCTGAAGGCCGGCCGCGCCGTCGACCTTCAGCAAGGCCAGATCGCGCACCGGGTCGATGCCGACCATGCGCGCGGGCATCTCGTCGCCCGACTGAAAGCGGACGCGGATCTCGGCGGCGTTCTCCACCACGTGGGCGTTGGTGAGGATGTAGCCGTCGGTGTCGATGACGAAGCCGCTTCCAAGCGAGGTGCCGACCTCCGGGAGCGCACGCAGCCGGCCGCTCCACGGGTCGATCAGACGCCGCGAGAGCACCTCCTGGGTGTAGATGTTGACGACCGAGGGGGAGAGGCGCTGAAAGAGGCCGGCGAAGCTCGGCAGCATCGACTCGGGCGCTGGCTCGACCGCGCCGAGCGGCGGGGCGGCGCCGGCGGGCTCCAGGGGGGGCGGTGGCGCCATACTTATCTAACACCGTCCGCCGGCCATGCATAGCATCTTTTTGT
>CAZNZH010000509.1:2238-4709 GCA_964577445.1 uncultured Myxococcales bacterium | reverse complement strand
CACAGTCGCGGTCAGGCAAAATCTCATCAGACGGGCCTCCAGCGGAGGTCAGAGGGCCGGCGGATTCTGCCACAACCCAGGCTCGGATCCAGCAGCGAATGGCGGCGACTTCGAAGCGGCGCTGGCCCAGCGCTACTCGCCGGGGCGCAGGTAGTGGGTGAAGTTCACCGCGTCGAGACCACGCGCCTGGCACTGAACGTACAGGTCGAGGTCGGCCGTCAGCGTCAGGCAGTCGCGCGCGGCGTCTACAACGCTGCAATCGGTAAGCCCGAGGCGGACGAAGAGCGGAGATGTCGTCAACACGGCGCTGGGTTGATAGGTTTCGTCGGCGCGATGTATCCACGCTTGGAGGCCGCCTCGGATGGCCCGCAGGGCCTCGGGTGCGGCGCCTTTGTTGGTGAGGTTGCTGACCTCGGCCAGGATCGATGGTGTCGTGACGATGCGACCGAACTGGAGGACGACGGACTCCAGCAAGTCGAAGTCCGCCAGCGAGTAATTCGCCGTCCGCTTGTACCGCAGCACGAGGTCGCGGCGGTGGGCGCCGACGAGCAGCAGGGTGACCAAGTTCGAGTCGACCAGAACCCCGCGCGTGCGATTTCGGGCGACCAGCGTCTCTAGTTCAGTCCACACGCCGAATCTTCATCGACTTGACCTCGCCTGTGTGCGCGTCGATCTCCAGCGACTTGTACGCGCGTTCGGTGCGAGCAGCGAGCGGGCTTGCGAACGGCGAGCTGCTCGGGGCGGGGCGGTCGTAGCCCAGCGTGATGACGTACTTGAAGCCGTTCGACTCGACCTCTTCAAGCAGGACGCGCTCGGCGACCTGGTCAGACGCGGCCAGGGCATCCGCAAGGTACTGTTGCGCCGCGTTCACCGCCTCGCGCAGCGAGATTCGGTTGGAACCGGTTGTGGATTCGCCTGGGGACATGGCCGACCTCCTCGCTGAAGCTTAAAGGATGGCTGAACCGAATGGAACAGGTTGGCCCGGGTCCCTGGTCGGACCATCGCGTCAGATAAGCAGAAGCGCGCCGGACCAGAGGGTGAGGTACACCATGGCGAGGGCGAGCCAGGCGCGGTGGGCGTGGCGCATCTCCATGAAAAACCAGAAGATTCCGACGAATTTGGCGACGGCGAGGGCGCCGACCAGGGCGGGGGAGTGGGCGCTGAACCAGCTCAGGATGGCCAGCAGGCAGAGGGCGAGCCAGACCAGGAGGGACTTCGGGGGCTTGGTGGGCATCGGCTCAGACCAGGTAGATGGTGGGCAGCAGCAGCACCCAGATGAGGTCGCACATGTGCCAAAAGGCGCTGCCCGTCTGTAGGTTCAGGTCGTCCTCGAAGGCCGTCGGTCCCGAGCGGATGCGCCAGGCGAAGTAGAGGAGGATGGGGATCCCGACCAGGACGTGGGCGAGGTGAAAGCCCGTCAGCAGCCAGTACATCTCGAAGAAGCGGTCGGAGGATGCGGTCAGGCCCCGGTCGAGCTTGTCGGCGTACTCGACCGCCTTGAGGGCGATGAAGAGGGCGCCGAGGCCGGCCGCGGAATACAGCCAGCGCGAGGCGCGGCGCGGCTCTGCGGCGTCGAAGCGCTGGTTGGCCAGCAGCACGAAGTAGCCGCTGGTCAGCAGCACGAGCGTGTTGGCGATGGCCAGCCCGCGGCCGAGCGCGGCCTGACCGGCTTCAAAGACCGCGGGGTCTTTGGCGCGCATCACGAAGAACACGACGAAGCCGGCCCCGAAGACCAGCAGCTCCATGAGGATGAAGGCCCAGACCAGGATGCCCCCGGGCGGTGTCGTGAATGGGGACCTGCTCACCTGGTGCTCTCCAACGCCGTAGCGGGCCGTGGGTTAGCAGACCGGCGGGCCACCGGCAATCGGAAACCGGCTCCCGGCGCCGAGAGCAGGGCCGTGCGGCGGCAGCTTGGCCGCACCCGAGGTTGTTGGCGGGCCTCCGGCGTGCGACAAGTCCCTCCACGACGGCACGGGAGGGTGTGATGAGCAGCGGGTACGGTCGGTGGGCGTTGGTGGTGCTGGGCGCGAGCTTGGCGATGGGGTGTGACGACGGGAAGGTCAGCGCGCCGGACGCCGGCGCGGACGCGGCGGTTGACGCGACCCCCGACGCCGGCTCCGACGCGGCCATCGACGCCGCCCCCGACGGCGCCTCAGACGCCACCGAGGTCGGGCCGCCAGCCCTGCTCGTCACCCAAAATCCCGTGGCGGCGCCTGGGGTTTCGCTGCTCGACGGGACCGGCAAGCGGGGGTGTTCGCTCTACCAAGAGTCGGTCTGCGAGGCCGGCACCCAGCGCGTGTGCCGGGTCTTCGACGCGAGCGCGGGCGCCTTCGTGACGCCCGACCCGCTGACCCACCGCGCGCTGCTCTGGGAGCGCTGGCACGACCTGTACCACGCCCCCGGCGGCATGGCGGTGAAGCGCCAGTTCAAGTCCACCGTGGCCGGCGACGCGACCGAGGCCGAGTGGGGCG
>CAZNZH010000509.1:0-2228 GCA_964577445.1 uncultured Myxococcales bacterium | reverse complement strand
GCGCGCTTTCGCAGCCACAACGGCTTCGGCGACGCCGCCATCTGGACCGGCGTCGCCCTCAACGCGCTGGTCCTGCGCTACGCCGTGACCGGAACCGAGGCGGATTACCAGCGCATGGAGCGCCGCGTCCGCGACCTCGTGCGCATGTTCGACGTCACCGGCATCCCGGGCTTTCTGGCCCGCTTTCACTACTACGAGGTGCCGTCGGGCGCCCCGCTGGACCCGCGCCTGCCACTGGTCTCCGCCGACGAGGGGGTCAACCCGAAGGAGGCCCACTGGCGCTACGCCATAGAGGACCCGGCCGGCGTCGAGGGGCTGCCCGACGTCTACACCAAGGGCTACGTCGACGCCGCCGGCAAGGCCTGGACCGGCAAGCCCATGTGGGCCGGCTCGCCGACCATCGACCAGTACTCGGGCTCGACCACCAGCCTGCCCGCCGCCTGGGGGCTCCTACGCGACCAGGCGCTCAAAGACCGCATCGCGCGGCACCTGACCTGCTATCTGCACCGCCTGCGCCGCGTCGAGCTCATCAACATCCAGTCCAACCCCGAAGCCCGCGACGCCATCGACGGCTACTTCGGCGAGGGCCCCGGAAACCAGGGCGCGCCCGGGGATTTCGACTTCTCGAAGCTGGACCGCCTCGTGCTCTACGTCCTCGAGCAGCCCAACGCGCTGAACGCCGCCGAGTTCGACCGCACCTGCCCCGACGCGCCGCAGCTCGTCGCCACGCGCGTCCTCGACGCGACCAGCGACACCTTCACCCTCGATCTGCTCGGGCTGGCCGGCGACCTCGACGGCAAAAAGCAGGCCCGCAAGACCGGCATCGACCACTTCTACGTCCCGAGCGCGCGCGGCGCCGACGCGGTCCACATGATGCACCTCGCCGCGGTGGCGTGGCACATGACCGGCAAACCCATGTACCGCGACTTCCTTGAGCAGGTGCTCATCGAGGACATCGGCGCCCTCGACGTCGCCGACGCCTACTCGGCCTTCGTGCCGCCGAAGTGGTGCCGCAAGTGGTACGCCGACCACATCTCGATCCCGCCGCTGTGGGCCTTCACGAACCTCCTGGCCGACGGCGCGCTGCGGACACACATGCAGCACGTGCTGTACGACGAGGCGTGGGTGAAGAACGCCGCCGCCCTCGGCAACATCAAGTTCGCGCTGCTGGTCGGCGGCGCGGTCCCGGCCTCAGTCGGCCCAGACGCCCCGGCGGCCGGCGCGTGGGGTGCGGAGATGCTGACCCGCTTCGGCGGCAAGGGCGGCGTGCTCGACAACCCGCGCCGCTCTTACGCGCGGGCCTACGCCGACGTGGTCGCGGCGCTCCCCGACACCATCGAGCCGGTCTGTCCCTCCGACGCGGTCGTCTCTTTTTGCGAGACGGGGCCTGAGATCTTCGGCGTCGCCGTCCCGGGCACCGACATCACCGACCCGTGCACGGGTGCGGCCGACGAGTGCCCCGCGCCCAACGGCGAGTGCGCCCACAAGATGGCGTCCGGCCCGCTGCCGCCGGAGCTGCGCGCATGGTGGGGCTTCACCTGGCAGGGCGACCCCTACGGCCTCAGCAACGGCGGCGACGGCACCATCCAGTCCAACGGCAGCGATCTCTTCGAGCCCTACTGGCTGGCGCGCTACTACGGCCTGCTCCCCGACGCCGACGGCTTGGTGCTGGCCTACGACGACGGCGGCGCCTGCGCCGACTGAGCGTTCGCAACTACCAGAGCGCGTCGTGGTCTTCGCAGAGCCCGCGCAGGCCGTCGATCTCGAGGGTCTCGCCGCCGGCCTCCACCGTGCCGTGAAAGGTCCCGTGGAGCTGGTCGAAGCTTGAGCGCAGCAGCGGCCCGAGCTCGAGCCGCTCTCGGCGCCCGCCCTGGGGGCGAAACTCCAGGTTCACCTCGCCCCCGCGGGTCGCGATGCGCCACGGGTCGCGGATGGCCCGCCGGTCGAACTCATAGTTCACGCGGGACAACCGGTGGCAGCGCCCGTCGATCCAGGCGGCGTTTTCGGTCCAGCGCTCCGGCTGCCGGGCGACGTTCTCGGTCAGGTTCAGGCCGATGATGCGCCCGCCCGCGTCGAACCCGGCGAAGGTCGCCCACTTCCACCAGGTGTGGCGCGGGTAATGCGCCTTGTGGATGTCCAGCACCGCGACGCTGTCTGCCGGCGTGAGCTCGACCTCGCGCGAGCCGACCCGGAGGCGCCCGGCGACGGGCAGCGGCACCTTGTGCGAG
>CAZNZH010000508.1:0-4715 GCA_964577445.1 uncultured Myxococcales bacterium | reverse complement strand
CACGACGAAGACGGGTTGGCGAACTGCCTCGACCCCGACGACGACAACGACGGCGTCCCCGACGGCGAGGACTGCGCGCCCTTGGACGCGGCCGTGTACCCGGGAGCGCCCGAGGTCTGTAACGGGCGGGACGACAACTGCGACGGCCAGACCGACGAGGACGAGGCGGTCGGGGGTGTGGACTACTGGCAGGACGTCGACAAGGACGGCCAGGGCTCGGCGACGGTCGCGCCACGCTGCCTGTGCGCGCCCGACGCGGCGGCCTTCTTCGTGGCGACGGTGGGCGGCGACTGCGACGACAAGAACGCCTTCGTGAAGGTGGGCGCGGTCGAGGTCTGCAACGGCCGGGACGACAACTGCGATGGCGAGACCGACGAGGGATTTCCAGACACCGACGGGGACGGAAAGGCCGACTGCCTCGAGTTCGACACGGACGGCGACGGGTCGCCCGACAATCTGGACTGCGCGCCGCTGGACCCGAACATTTTCCCCGGCCAAACCGAGAGCTGTAACGGCATCGACGACGACTGCGACGGGCTCACCGACGAGCAGGACGCGGTGGGCTGCAAGAGCTTTTTGCAGGACAAAGACGGCGATGGGCAGGGCGCCCTGGCGGTCCCGGCGCGGTGTCTGTGCGGGCCGGACGCGGAGACCGCGTTCACGGTGAAGATCGGCGGCGACTGTAACGACCTCGACGCGACGGTCTATGCGGGGGCGGCCGAGGTGTGCGACGGCAAAGACAACGACTGCGACTCGTTTACAGACGAGGGTTCGCCGGACACCGACGGCGACGGGGTGGCCGATTGCGTCGACACCGACGATGACGGCGACGGCACCCCCGACGACGCGGACTGCAAGCCCCTGGACCCCAGCGTGCATCCGGGCGCGGTCGAGAAGTGTAACGGCAAGGACGACGACTGCGACGGGTTGACCGACGAACAGGACGCGACGGGCTGTACGGACTACTACCAGGACTACGACGGCGACACCTACGGCTCGAACGCGGTGGCGAAGCGCTGCCTGTGTGCTGCCGACCCGGCGACCTGGTTCACCGCGACGCAAGCGGGTGACTGCGACGACGCGGCCGCCGGGACGCATCCGGGCGTGGCCGAGACCTGTAACGGCATCGACGAGAACTGCGATGGCGCGACCGACGAGGGTGTGCTCTCGCCGTGCGGGGACTGCGCCGCCGTCTGTTATCTCGAGGTCGGACCAGAGGAGAATCAGGTCTTCTCTATCAACGCCGCGAGCGCCGAGAACGTCGTCCTGAACGCCAGCGGTCACCTGGAGCTCGCTGCCGGCGCCAGCTCCGGCTACTACCGGCAGCTCATGGTCGGCTGGCCCCACGGCGCCTCGCGGTGGGACCGCCTGCTGGTGACGCTGGCCGACACCCACGTCGCCACGGCGTGGGTGACGGTGCGCTACCGGACCGGCGCCACCCCGGCCGAGCTGGGGACGGCGCCGTGGACCGCCGCGCCGAACAAGTATCCGCCGGCCTTCTTCCCCCTGCACCTCGGTGCCTTCGGGCTCTATCTCGAGGTCGAGCTCACGTTCGGCCGCGTTGGTGGTGTCGCCGGTCCGCGCGTGGAGCGGCTCGGCCTCATCACCTGGGAGACCTGACGGATGATGCGACGACACAAGACGACGTGGACCGCGCTGGCATTGAGCGCGGTGCTCGGCATCTGGGGCTGCGGGACGAGCGCGAGCCCGGGGGATTCCGAGGTCGACGGCGGCCAGGCACAGACGGATACGCCGGCGCCATCGGACGCGGACGCCGATGAGACCGGCGGGGACACGGACGCGACGACCCCGGACGCCGAGGTCGCGCTACCGACAGGCCGCGCCTTTCAAGAGCCGTGCATCAAGGGGACCGAGTGTGCCTCGGGGTTCTGCGTCCCGAGCGCTGAAGGCTCGGTCTGCTCGCGCACCTGCGTGGCGGATTGCCCGGACGGGTGGTCGTGCCGCTCCATCGCCAACCCGCAGGGCGACCCGACCTTCATCTGTGTCGACGTGACCGCCTCGCTGTGTCACCCGTGCGGCGAGGACGCCGACTGCAACACCGGGCTCGGAACGCCCGACAATCGCTGTGTCTCCTTCGGTGACGCCGGGTCTTTCTGCGGCCTGGCGTGCGAGCTGGGCGGCGCTTGCCCTGGCGGCACGACCTGCCAGGAGGTCGAGGGCGGCAAGAGCCAGTGCCTGCCGCCGGATGGCGCGGAGTGCACTTGCAACTCGGTCGCCAAGGCCCTGGCGCTGCGGACGGACTGCGCGGTCTCCAACGAGCTGGGCTCGTGTCACGGCACGCGTAGCTGCGGGCCCAGTGGGCTCTCCGCGTGCGGCGCGCCGACGCCCATCGCCGAGCTCTGTAACGGCGCCGACGACAACTGTGACGGGCAGGTCGACGAGGGGCTCTCGGGCGACGTGTGCGAAAACACGAACGCTTTCGGCACATGCGCGGGCTTCAGCGGTTGCGTTGACGGCGAGGTCGTGTGCCTCGGGCAGATCCCGGCCGCCGAGATCTGCAATCAGCAGGACGACAACTGCGACGGGCAGATCGACGAGGGGCTGCCCGACACCGACGGCGACGGCGTCCCGGACTGCGTCGACGACGACGACGACGGCGACACGTATCCAGATGACGTGGACTGCGCGCCGCTGGACCCGGCGATCAACCCCGGGGCGGTCGAGACGTGTAACGGCAGCGACGACGACTGCGACGGCCAGGTCGACGAGGAAGGCGCCGTCGGATGTAGCCCGTTTTTCCGCGACGTGGACGGCGACGGGTTCGGTGACGACGGGGTCCCCGCGCGCTGCCTGTGCGGCGCCGACGCGGGCTCGTTTTTCACCGCGGTCAGGCAGGGCGACTGCGACGACCTGACGGCGTCGACCCACGAGGGCGCTGCCGAGCAGTGTAACGGCGTCGACGACAACTGCGACGGGCAGACCGACGAGGGCACCGACATCGACACCGACGGCGACGGCGAGCCGGACTGCGTCGATGAGGACGATGACGGCGACGGATTCGCGGACTCGGTGGACTGCGCGCCGCTGGACAAGACCGTGTTCCCGGGTGCTGTGGAGACCTGCGACGGCGTGGACAACAACTGCGACGGGCAGATCGACGAGCCGGGGGCGGTGGGCTGCACCAACTACTACAAGGACGTCGACGGCGACGGCGAGGGAGCGAAGGGCTCCCAGCCGTCGTGCCTCTGCGCGGCGTCGCCCTCGACCAACTTCACGTCGCTCAACGACGACGACTGTGACGATCTGTCAGCCTTGATTCACTCAGGCGCCACCGAGCTGTGTAACGGCGTCGACGACAACTGCAACGGCGAGACCGACGAGGGGACGAGCGGCGACTACGACAACGACGGCATCGCCGATTGTATCGATGACGACGACGACAACGACACCTGGAAGGACAGCGAGGACTGCGCGCCGCTGAATGCGGCGATCTTCCCCGGCGCCACCGAGATCTGTAACGGCGTCGACGACGACTGCGACGGGCTGATCGACGAGCCGGGCGCCACGGGCTGCGTCGAGCTTTACGTGGACGCCGACGGCGACGGCTTTGGGGCGGCGGGATCGACCCCGATCTGCGCGTGTTTGGGCGCGCCCTCAGCGCTGAAGCTGGTCGATAACGCGACCGACTGCGACGACACGCGGGCGACGACCTACCCGAACGCGCCCGAGATCTGCAATCTGCGTGACGATAACTGCGACGGAAACACCGACGAGGGCGTCTCGTCGCCCTGCGGCACCTGCTCGCCGACCTGCGTCCTCGAGCTCGGCGAAGAGGGGGCGCCGCCGCTGGTCCCCGGCGAGAGCAGCAAGGGCGTCGTGCCCAGCGAGGACGGTGGCATCACCTTGGGCTCCAACTCCTTCGATTTCCCCTTCATCTGGATCGCGAACTCCGCGGAGCACACGGTCTCGAAGCTGAACACGGTCACGGGCTGCGAGGCTGCGCGCTACAGCGTCTGCCTCAACCCCAGCCGCACCGCCGTCGACCTCGAGGGCGCCGGCATCGTGGCGTGTCGCAACGACGGCAAGGTCGCAAAAATCGCAGTAATTCCGCCGGATTGTGTCGATCATGACGGCAACGGGACCATCGAGACCTCGACCGATCTCAACGGGGACTGTGAGATCACGCCTGACGAGATGGTGGCGGCCGACGAGTGCGTGCTCTGGGTGACCACCCCCGACGTGAAGGTCGGCGGTTGCGACGGCACCATCGGCTGCGCCCGCGCGGCCGGCGTCGACGCTGACAACAACGTCTGGGTCGGCCTCTGGTCGTCCAAGCGCTTGGCGAAGCTGGACGGCAAGACCGGGGCCGAGCTCGTCAGCTTCCCGCTGTCGGGCAACCCCTACGGGCTCGCCATCGACGGCGACGGCACCATCTGGGTCGCGACCCGCGCGCCGACCCACGACCTGATTCAAGTGGACCCGCTGCTCGGCGAGGTCGCGAAGTGGCCCCACCCCTCCGGCGAGTGCTACGGCCTCGCCGTCGACCCCTACGGCAAGGTCTGGGTAGCCGGCGGCGCCCAAGACACGGTGGCGCGCTTTGACCCCATCACCCAGACTTGGAAGAAGTTCACCGGGCTGGCCGCAGGCGCGACACGCGGCGTGGCGGTGCGGCTCAAGCACGACGCCGGGGGGCAGCTCACCGGCGCGGACGTCTACGTGGGTCACCACAACTGGGCCAACTGCGCAGCCAACGG
>CAZNZH010000507.1:0-4721 GCA_964577445.1 uncultured Myxococcales bacterium | reverse complement strand
ACCTCCTCGACGTCCAACCCGCGCTTGGTCGCCTCGCGCTGGGCGCTCACGATCTGCTCGACCGTCACCGCGCCGCTCTCCGACAGATAGTCGCCAAGCCGCCAGCGCGACGACGCGTCGGTCTTCGACACGCCGATGATATGGCCGTTTCGGAAGTGAATCCGGGCACTTACGTCCGCGGTCACCGCCTCGAGCACGCCCGTCCGGGTCTCGGACTCCATCACGCTGAGCACGCGATCCAGGGTCCACGCTTCGGCGGAGTCGCCCATCAGACGCTCCTGGATGAGTGGGCGTCGATGACCGACGCGAGCCAGGCGATGAACGCGATGGCGCCGAAGATGGCGAGGCGCCCGCCGCCCACCCCCGTGGCTCCGGCGGGGTCACGCACCACGACGTTGAGGGCCAGCCCGGCGATGACGGAGCTGGACATGAGCGCCGCGAAGAGCAAGCCGCGCAGCGGTGCGCCGCGGAGGAACTGGGCGGCGCCGGGCAGAAACCACGAGAGCCAGCGGGCGCTGCGGGCGCGCCGGGCCCGGGCGAGCTCGAGCTCTTTGTCCCGAAACCACCGCTCCTTGGGGTCGGCGAAGCTGCGCCTTATCTCGGTCAGCATGCAGCGCTCGCAGATCGACGTGCTCCCGAGGTCCAAGCGCGTGCGCGGGTCGGCCACGGCGTGGCACTCCCGGCAGGCGCGGGTGGGGCGGATGGCGCGGTTGAGCACCCACGCCAGCAGCGCGAGGAGCAGCGTCGCGATGGCCACCGCGAGCACACCGCGCGTGCCGACGCGCCCGGTCACCAGCTCGCTAAACGGCACGATGAGCGAGGCGGTCGAGGCGTCGGCGTTGAGCACGTCCGCGAGCAGGCCGCTGGTCGGCAGCCGCGGGGGCATGATGTGGCGGGCTGGCGTGTCGGTCTGGCGGCAGCGCAGCAGGTTGTCTTCGTGGGCGACCTGCTTGCTCCACCGGCTGACCTCGGCCGGGTCTTGGGCGAGCGCCGCCTCCAGGAGGCGCTGGCCCTCGGCCTCATCGCCGAGCTGGAGGTGGGTCACGGCCGCGTTGTAGATGGCCGGGAGGTACTCGCCGTCGAGGCTCTGGGCGCTCTTCCAGCCAGCGATAGCCTCGCGAAAAGACGCCTCGACCTTGGGCTCTGCGCCGGGGAGGCCCTGGCGCACGTCGCCGCACCGCGCGACGCCGGCGAAGTAGGCGAGGTTGGCCCGCAAGGTCAGGGACTCGGGGCCCGGCTCAAGCTCGGCGGCGATTCGCGCGTAGCTCTCGGCGCGCGCTTGCTCCCGCGGGTCGAGCCTGCCGTCCCGCGCGACGATGAGCGCGGACGTGAAGTGGCTCTGAAACGGGTGGCGGCCGATGTTCGCGTAGTCGATGACGCGGGCCTCTTCGTCGACGGTGCATGGCCCCGTGGCGCACCGGCTGATGATCGCCGCGGGCGTCGCGGGGAAGGTGAGCGCACGCACGACGTCGGTGGCGAGTCGGGGCAGGGCGGCCATGGCCAACACGAGCACCACGGTGGTGACGCGCTCGGTGGGGCGCTGGTACAGCGCGGTCGCGCAGAGCCAGATCGCGGCGGTGCAGAGCACGCCGAGGCCCGCGAAAAACGGCGCCGCCAGCAGGACGACCAGCAAAAGCGAGGTCTGGGCCTGGGTCACGCCGTGGGGGAGGACGCGGCGGAGGTCGCTGGCGGCGAAGCGGAAGTAGCGGAGGATCTGGGCGGTGGCGAAGGTGACGAGCAGGAGGATGATGACCCAGGTCGCGGCGGTGATGCCGTTGGCGGAGACCGCCAGGAGCGCGGGCATGTCGGAGCCGAGGTTTTCGAAGGCGCGGCGGACCTCGCGGATCTGCGTGGCCACGGCGAAGGGCGTGCGCTGAAAGAGGTAGCGGGCCTTCTCGACCCGCGGCGACGTGAGCTCGGGCGACAGCGCCACGGCTGCGCTGGCGAGGCTCTCGGCGTCGTCGATGGCGCCGCTTTTGGCCGCAGTGTCCGCGGCGCGGAGCAGGACCGCGGAGAACTGCGGGAGGTTGGGGAGCCCGAGATCCCGGCTGAGCTCGACCACCCTCGACTGCCGGCCGGCGGCCTCGCTCCAGGCGCCGCGGAGCAGATCGGCGACGGTCTCGCGCCACGCGGCGTCGAGCAGCGCGTAGTCTGGGCGGTCGAGGAGCGGTCGGACGATGTGGAGCGCGTCGGCTTTGCCCGCGGGCGCGCCCGCGGCTGGAGCGACGTCGGGCGCGTCATCGGGGGCGATGGCGGGCGCGGCGGCTGGAACCGAGCCCTCGGGCCTGCCCTCGGGCCTGCCCTCGGAATCGGGTGATCCCGGCTGGCGCGCCGACTTCTCGAAAGCGCCAGCCGGCGCCTCCGGTGCGTCGCCCTCGCCCGGGCTCGTGCCCGCTGCTGGGGGGGCCGTCGCCGCCACGGCCAGCGGGCTCGCCAAGAGCAGCAGCACGCCCGAGAACGCCCGCACCGCCACCCTCACGGGACGCTGAGGTCGTCTCACTTTGGAGGGTGTATCCATGTTCTCCCGTCGCCTGGCTGGCTCACATCTTTTCGGGGACCTGCGCGCGTCGGTTTCTTGCGCCGGACAAGCGCCCTCCGCGCGTAAGTCACTGAAAAGACGTCGCTGGCGCCATGCTCGGTCCGAACATGCATACACCCCCTCAGGGCTCCGCCGTCATCAATAGTTCGGTTCCGCCAGGTAGCGCCGATCCAGATGATTACTGACATATACCTGTGGCTCGCCGTGATAAATCCGCAAATACTTCGCCGTGTATTCGAGCACGCGGCGGGCGTAGCCGCGGGCCTGGCGGTATGGGATCTCCTCCAGGAAGGCGTCCATGGGCTCGTTGGGGCGCTGGTCCAGCCACTTCGCGACGCGGTGCGGTCCGGCGTTGTAAGCCGCGGCCGCGAGCAGCTCCTGGCCATGGAATTTCCGCAAGAGCCGCCCCATGTAGTGGCTGCCCATGTAGATGGCGACGTGCGGTTCGAGCAGGAGCTCCGGGGAGAACTCGCCGAAACCGAGCTCCGCCGCGACCCGCCGGCCGGTGCGCGGGATGACCTGCAGCAGCCCGTAGGCGTCGGACACGCTGACGGCGTGGGGGTGGAAGGTGCTCTCCACGGTCATGATCGCGTAGAGGAAGTAGCCGGGGACGCCGTAGGCCGCGGTGAACGTGGCCATGGTCTCCGGCCACGGCAGCGGATACGCGGTGCGCCATCGCGCCATGGTGGCGGGGGTCGGCTCGTCACCGAGCCCGCCCGCCTCCACGGCGCTGCGCCGCAGGGCGTAGGCGTCGGCGAGGCCGATCTGCGCCGCCCGCAGCGCCTCGCGGAGCCGGGGGTCGCCGCTGATGCGCCCGAACTCGCGGGCCTCCGCCGTGCCGCGCCGACCCCGCCGGTACGCGGAGGCGCCCCCTCGGGCCTTGGGGTCGCGCCGGTTGTCCAGGAGGTCCGAGCGCGCCCTGGAGATGAGGCCGCGCCAGCCGCGCCCCCGGATGACGCGCCGGTCGGTGTCGATGACGCGCAGCTCTTCGAGCGCTTCCTGGTCAAAGCCGAGCCGCGCCAGCTCCAGCGCCCGGCGCGCCTCGGGGGCCGCGTCGCCGTAGTCGCGCGCCAGGGTCTGTAGCCGCGCGAGGCGCTCGGAGCGCGGTAGGCGGCGCGGGGCGGCGTCCCACACCGGGACCCGCTCGCCGGCGCTCCAGCGAATGCTCGACTCCATCGGGGCTGGCGCCACCCCGTCGGACGACGCCACGGCGATCGGCGTGTCGGGCACCTCGCCCCGCAGCTCGGCCGCGCGGCTCGCCGCCATGATGCCGTAGTACTCAAGCGGCGCGGACTCCACCAGCGCGTCAAAGCGCGCCAGCGCCGCCGCCGGGTCGCCCGCCAGGGCCAGGGCCCGGGCGCTCCAATACCGCGACCACTGGCGCCGCCCGCGGTCGCGCTCGCCGACCTGCTCGAGCAGCGCGACGGCTCGGTCCGCCTTGCCCGCACTCAGCGTGCACCACGCGATATGGACCAGCGTGTCGCTCGAGATGCGCCTGCCCGTCGCTCGCTTGTAGGCGGCCAGCGCCTCGGGGTAGCGGCCGTACTCCTCGCGCAGCTCGGCGACGTCGCGCCACCAAGCGGTCGTGCGGCGCCCGCCGCGCATCTTCAGGAGCGTCTTCTCCGCCTCGTCGTGCTGCCCCGACGCCGCGAGGAGATCGACGATCCGACTCGTGCTGACCGGCTTTCCGTGGCCGTCCAGCCAGCGGTACAGCGACAACGCGCCGGGGTAGTCGCCGGTCTCGCGCAGCAGGCGCGCCATCAGCTCGGTAGCCCGCACCAGCAACCCGGAGTCGCCGGTGGTCTTGGCCCGCTCACGCAAGGCCTCAAGCGGGGCCCGCGCCTCGTCGAAGCGCCGCTCGTCGACCAGCCAGGCCAGCTCCGCCTCGCGCGCGGCCCCTTGTAGCGGTCGCGCCGCCTCGTGCCCTTCTTCGGCGAGGCGCTCCAACTCCAGGCTCGCCTCGATGCCGGCGCGGCTGCGAGGGTGCTCGCGCAGGACCTCCCGATACATCGCCACGGCCCGATCGACGTGCCCGGCCTCCGCCTCGAGCCCCGCCAGGCGCACCCGCGCCTCGTGGCTGACCCGCTCGTCCGGCCACGTCGCGAGCTGCGCCGCGAACGCCTGCCGCGCCTCGTCTTTGGCGCCCGCGCGCTCGAGGGAGACGGCGCGCCGATAGGCCGCC
>CAZNZH010000506.1:0-4724 GCA_964577445.1 uncultured Myxococcales bacterium | reverse complement strand
GCGCCCAGGTCTTCACCCCCCTGCGCGACCGCATCGCGGCGCACAAAGGCCCCCTATACCACCTCGAAATAGGCGATAGTTATCTCGATCCTCCGACGGTGGCGCAGTGCGAGAAACTCCGCACCAGCGCCATCGCGGATCTCCACCGCTACGCCCCCGTGCAGGGCCTGCCCGAGCTGCTGGACGCGGCGGTCGCCAAGGTCAAGCGCCGCACGGGCGTGAGCATCGATCGCGCGGACGTCCAGGTCGTCTCCGGCGCCACCGCGGGCCTGATGACCCTGTGTCAGGCGCTCCTGGACCCAGGCGACGAGGTGCTGCTGCCGGCCCCCTTCTGGCCGCTCTTCCCAGGTATCGTGGCCTGCCGCGGCGCCCGCGCGGTCCAGATCCCGCTCTACGACCGCATGGACTTCCCGCCCATCGACGCCGAGGCGCTCTTCGAGGCGGCCTGCACCGATCGCACAGCCGCCATCTACCTGAATTCGCCTCACAACCCGACCGGCCGCACCCTGCCGCCCGACATCCTCGAGGCCGCCATCACCGTCGCGCGCCGCCACGATCTGTGGGTCTTCAGCGACGAGGTCTACGAGGACCTCTACTTCAGCAGCGCAGCCCCAGCGCCCGTCTGGACTCACCCCGACCTGCGCGACCGCGCCTTCGCCATCCACAGCATGTCCAAGGGCTACGCCATGGCCGGCGCCCGCGTCGGCTTCATCCACGGCCCACCCGAGGGCATGGCCGCCGTCCGCGCCGCCCAGACCTTCACCACCTACTGCGCCCCACGCCCCATGCAGGTCGCCGCGGCCCGCGCGCTCAACCAGGGCGACGCCTGGCTCGAGAAGGCCCGCCGCGCCTACCATCTGGCCGCCGACACCGCGACCTCCGTGCTGGGGCTGCCGCCCATCGACGGCGGGACCTTCCTCTTCTTCGACGTCAGCGAGTTCTCCAGAGGCGGCAGGGACTGCACGCCCTTCCTCGAGCGTTGCATCGACGCGGGCGTCGTCCTGACCCCCGGCCTCGCCTCAGGCGACGCCTACGCCACGTGGGTGCGCGCGTGCTTGTCCTCGCTGCCGCCCCGCCAGTTCTCAGACGCCGTGTCGATCCTCGATCGCGTCATGACCGCCTGACCGCCTGTTCTCCGGAGCCGAATCCATGCGCACCCTCGCCCTCGCCACCCTCCTCGCGGCCCTGACCGCGACCCACGCGCTCGCCACGGTGGCCCCCATCGCCCGCGAGTTCCGGTTTCAGAAGGTCGACACCACCGACCTCACCGGCGAAGACCGCGCCATGCTGAAGGACGAGATCGTCTGGGCCGCCCCCTGCTTCTTCGAGGCCGAGGCGTTCCATGACACCAAGGCCTTCGCGCTGCTGGTCCACATCAAAGACGGCGTGCGCACGGCCTACGTCGGCGGCATCACCACCGCCATCGCGCCCTTCGACTTCAGCGCCCTGGCCGACGCCGGGCGCCCCATCCTCGAGCCCGAGGGCCAGTCGATTCAATGCGTGCGGCTGCCGAACTCCCTGCGCATGGGTGCGGTGGTCATGCCCTTCCGACTCGAGGGCGAGCAAAAGACCCGCTTCGCGCTGATCCGCGTCAAGCTCAAGGGCCGCGAGGCGCCGGAGGCCGCCCTGGTCGGCACCTACCAGTCCAGCGCCGAAGCCATCCGCCAGACCCCGGCCGTGGTCCCCGAGTGGGACGACCGCCTCCCGGCCGGCTGGGTTGGATTTCTGAAGCCCAACGTCGGCGAGGTCTGCCTGCGCACGGACTGCCCGCGCTAGAAGGCTGTGGGCCGCGGTAGGGAGGCCACGGTGGCCCGCAGGCCGCTCAAATGACCCACTGAGACGCGAAGACACGGAGATGTGGCCGCGACGATGCGGGGAACGCCGTTGTGCACCACGCAAACGTCGCAGTGCCGGCCCCACCGCCCTCTCCACTCCTCCACTCCTCCGCGCCTCCGTGGCAAGAGGCGGCCCTCCAGCCGCCCACACCCCAGCGCACCCGGCCCCCCCGCGAGTGGATGAAGCGTACTCCACCCGGTGGGGCACGCAGACCCCGGAAATCCCTTGTTTTTTTCTGCGGTAATAGGGGTTTGCCGAGTCTGGATCGGCGTGCTAGACACCGCGCCATCCGGTCTGAGCCCGGCGCCTTCCCCAGTGGCATGCGCCATGCAGATCGCAACACGCACACCGGGCGCCTCCCGGCGTGGCCACTTGAGGCGCCCCCGCCTCGCCACGGCCCGCTGACGTCGCTCGATATGGAGCCGAAAAGCTATGTCCAGCCCCGCGACCCCGATCCCCGCGCACACCGGCAAACTCCTGGTCCTCACCCCCGGCATGGGCGCGGTGGCGACCACATTTATCGCCGGCGTCGAGGCCATCCGTCAGGGCCAGGCCCACCCGGTCGGCTCGGTCACGCAGATGCAGACCATCCGCCTCGGCCATCGCTCGGAAAACCGCAACCCGCTCATCCGCGACTTCGTCCCCCTGGCGCCGCTGAGCGACCTCGCCTTCGCCGGCTGGGACGTCTACCCCGACGACGCCTACGACGCGGCCGCCCGCGCCCAGGTGCTCAACCCCCAAGACCTGACGCCGCTCGCCGACTTCCTGCACACGGTCAAGCCGATGCCGGCGGCCTTCGACCCGGCCTACGTCAAGCGCCTCAGCGGCCCCAACGTGAAGCCCGAGAAGAGCAAGCGCGCCCTGGCTGAGGCGCTGCGCCAGGACATCCGCGACGCCATGGCCAAGGCCGGCGCCACCCGCGCGGTGATGGTCTGGTGCGGCTCGACCGAGATCTACCTGCGCCCCGCGGCGTGTCACGCCACCATCGCGGCCTTCGAGGCCGGCTTGGACGCCAACGACGAGGCCATCGCGCCGTCGCAGCTCTACGCCTACGCCGCCATCATGGAGGGCGTGCCCTACGCCAACGGCGCGCCGAACCTGTCGGCGGACTCGCCGGCGCTCGAGCAGCTCGCCATCGAGCGCGGCGTGGCCATCGCCGGCAAGGACTTCAAGACCGGCCAGACCCTGATGAAGACGATCCTCGCCCCGGGCTTCAAGGCCCGCATGTTGGCGATCACGGGCTGGTTTTCCACCAACATCCTCGGCAACCGCGACGGCGAGATCCTCGACGATCCCGACAGCTTCAAGGCCAAAGAGGTCACCAAGGCCGGCGTGCTCGACACGATCCTCCAGCCCGAGCTCTACCCGCACCTCTACAAGGACCTCTACCACAAGGTCCGCATCAACTATTACCCGCCGCGCGGCGACGCCAAAGAGGGCTGGGACAACATCGACATCCGCGGCTGGCTCGACTACCCGATGCAGATCAAGGTCGATTTCCTCTGCCGCGACTCGATCCTCGCCGCCCCGATCGTCCTGGATGTGGCGCTCTTTTTGGACCTCGCGCAGCGCTCGGGGCGAAAAGGGATCCAGGAGTGGCTCTCGTTTTACTTCAAGAGCCCGCACACCAAGGAAGGCCACGTGCAGGAGCACGACCTCTTCATCCAGCACGTGCGCCTGAAGAACACCCTGCGCGTGATGGGCGGTGAGCGCCCCGTGACCCACCTGGACGAGCACGAGGAGTAAGGGCCTG
The DNA here is from genome assembly GCA_964577445.1 of uncultured Myxococcales bacterium. GTDB lineage: Bacteria > Myxococcota_A > UBA9042 > PHBI01 > JACKFB01 > JACKFB01. The sequence continues at coordinate 1,135 of CAZNZH010000506.1, read as the reverse complement.
TATGAAAAGAGCCAGGCCGATTTCGCAGCGGATGCCTCCTCACCAGCACCCCCTCGAAACCTCGCAGTATCAAGATACAGCTTCGGATTTCGAGTGCGCGCTGGTGAGGCGCCTCCTCGCGATCTCAACCTGCTTATTTCCACACAGGCCCTAGGTGATGACGATGCATCGGCTCAATGGCTCTCCGGCTCTACGCACCGGCGTCATCTGGGCGGCGGGCTTCGGCTCGCGCCTTCAGGGCGTCAGCGCGACGACCTCGCTGAAGCCGCTGACCAGCGTGGCCGGGACGCCGCTTTTGGTCCGGGCGATCCGCAGCCTGGAGGTCGCGGGCTGCGCGCGGGTCGTGGTCGTGACGGGCTTCGGCGCCGAAGACGTCGCAAGCCAGGTCCACCGCGCCCACCGCGGCGCCGCCGAGCTGATCTTCGCCGAAAACACCCGCTACGACCTGAGAAACGGCGTGTCCGTGCTGACCGCCGCGCCCCATGTGCCGGGCGAGTTCATCTTGATGATGGCCGACCACGTGGTCGGCGACGAGGTGATGGCGCTGGCCGGCGCGCACAAGCCGGTCAGCAACGGCGCGACGCTGCTGGTGGACTACAAGCTCAGCACCATCTTCGACATGGACGACGCGACGAAGGTGCTGAGCAACGGCGACCAGATCCGCGCCATCGGCAAGCAGATCCCCGACTACGACTGCGTGGACACGGGGGTCTTCGTCTGCACCGCCGGCCTGATGGCGGCGCTGGAGTCGGTCTACGAAAACACAGGTGACGCCTCGCTCTCTGAGGGCGTTCAGGCGCTGGCCGACACGGGGCGCATGCGCATCCTCGATATCGGCGACGGCTTCTGGCAGGACGTCGACACCCCGGAGATGCTGGCTCACGCGGAGCGCGTGCTGACCGGCTGCGAGGGCATCGCCCAGGCCGCTGGTTTCTGATCACGGCGCCTTCGGTGGCAGCTCAGGAGGCCGCCGCAGGCTTGGAGTAGGCGTACTCCAACCCCGCGCTCGAAATCCCGGCCGCGCGGGCTCCGTGATATCTCCGGGTCATGTCTGAACACACGCCAATCCGCGTAGGAATCTGCGACGTCACGGCCGACACGGGCCAAGAGGCGGCGCGCCTGGTCGCCGGCCACC
>CAZNZH010000505.1:0-4724 GCA_964577445.1 uncultured Myxococcales bacterium | reverse complement strand
GCGAGGCAGACCCGCTTGGCTACCTCGCGGCGGAGGTCGGCCAGGGCGTGAAGCGGCGGGCAGAAGTCCTCGACGTCGACGTAGGCCACGCCGCGCTCGGCCAGGCGCTGGGCGGCGGACTCCACCGAGCCCAGGCGTCGCCCGATGCCGAGGTCCGAGCCGCGCGCTTCGAGGATCTGTCGAGAGGTCAGCCCGCACTTGGGCGCGGTGGTCCACGCGCCGTGGATGACCGCCGGGAGGCCGCAGGCGGCGAGGGTGGCCGCGATGACCGGCGCCGCGTGAGGCGAGCGCGTGCCGCCGTCGTAGGGGTCCGCGAGGCTGACGAGCTGGGGCGTGTCGGCGGTGACGACGTGGGAGGCGCCGAGCAGGGCGTCGAGCATCCCGAGGTTTTCGTCCTCGGTCTCGCCCTTGAGCCGCATGGCGATGAGGTAGACGGCGGTCTGGATGTCGCTGGCCTCGCGGTCGAGGCAGAGCCGGAGCGCCTCGCGCGCCTGGACGCGATCGAGATCGCGGCTGCCGCGCGGCCCTACGGCGACCCGCGCGAGGACTCCGCGCATCGTCTCCCACCCCGCCCCGCGCTCGTCGGTGCCCGTCATGGCTCGGACGGTAGCAGCCGCGGCGGGTCTGCACCACGCCCCGGTGATGGACGCTGTGCGGGCGCCATGCTAAGGGCCGCGCCACCCGCGGGCCTGTCTGCGGGGCCGAAAACTCCTGCTTGGGGGACCCCCGCATGCACCCCATCGCCCGCTTCGCCGCCGCCTGCCGTTGCGAGCCTGTCGACCGGCCCCCCGTGTGGCTGATGCGTCAGGCCGGCCGCTACATGCCGTCCTATCAGGCGGTGCGCAGCCGATACTCGTTCATGGACCTGTGCCGCACGCCCGAGGTAGCCTGCGAGGTCACCATGCAGCCCGTGGACGAGCTGGGCGTCGACGCCGCGATCCTCTTCAGCGACATCTTAGTGCCCCTGGAGCCCATGGGCGTGACGGTGGGGTTTGAGAAGGGGCCCGTGGTCGAGCCGGCGATTCGCACCGTCGCGGCCATCGACGCGCTGCGCTCTGACGGCGTCGCCGACGAGGTCCCCTATGTCTACGAGGCGGTGCGCCTCATCCGCGGGGCGCTGGGTGGCAGCCTGCCGCTGCTGGGCTTCGCCGGGTCGCCCTGGACTTTGGCGAGCTATCTGGTCGAGGGCGGCTCCAGCAAGAGCCTCCACGAGCTCAAGCGCCTCATGTACGCCGAGCCCGCCGCGCTCGAGCGCCTGCTCGACAAGCTCACCGATGTCGTCATCGAGTACCTGAAGCGCCAGATCGACGCCGGGGTCGACGCGGTGCAGGTCTTCGACTCCTGGGGCGGCGTGCTCGACGCGGCGACCTGGCGCGCCACCAGCGGCCGCACCCTCAAGCGCATCGTCGACGCGCTGGGGCCGACCGGGGTGCCGGTGCTGCTCTACGTGCACGCCGGCCCGCACCTGCTGGACGCCCTCGCCGACATAGGCGCCACCGGCCTCAGCGTCGACTGGCGCGTGCCCCTGTCGGAGGTCCGCCGCCGCGTCGGCCCCAAGGTCGCGCTCCAGGGCAACGTGGACCCCGCCATCCTGCGCGCGCCCGTGCCGGTGATCCGTCAGGCGGTAGCTGACTGTCTGGCCTCTCACGGCCCCGGCCCGGGGCACATCATGAACCTCGGGCACGGCATCACGCCCGACGCGTCGGTGGCCGCCGCCCGCGCCTTCGTCGAGGCCGCCCAGGAACTCGGGGGTGCCTACGGAGGGACCCCCGCGTGACCGCTGAGCGCGCGGTGTGGCGCCAGCCCTCGCCGACCGACCCGCCCGTGGTCGTCGTGGGCGCGGGGATCTCCGGGCTCGCGGCGGCGTGGCGGCTTCACCGCGCCGGCATCCCGGTCACCGTGCTCGAGCGGCGCCGGCGCGTGGGCGGCGTGATGAACACCGTGGACGTGGGCGGCCACATCTTCGAGCGCGGGCCCAACACCGTCATCTCGCCCGACGGGCACCTCCTGGCGCTCATCGATGAGCTCGGGCTCAACGATCGCGCGGTCTTCGGGCGCGAGGCGGCCCACCGCCGCTTCATCTGGCGCCACGGCGCGCTCCATGAGCTCCCCTCCGGTCCCGGCGGCCTGCTCAGCACGGGGCTCATCTCCTGGCGCGGTCGCCTGCGCCTGCTGACCGAGCCGCTGCGCGCGGCGCTGCCTGAGCCCAAAGACGAGACCGTGGCGGAGTTTTTGGGGCGCCGTCTCGGCGCGGAGGCCGTCGCCGCCCTCATCGACCCGATGGTCTCGGGGATCTACGCCGGCGACGTCACCCAGCTTGGGGCCGACGCCTTCCCCAAGCTGGTCGCCATGGAGCGCGAGCACGGCAGCCTCATGCGTGGGATGATCCGCGGTCGCAAGGCCGCTGGACCCCGCCCGGACCGGCGGCTGATCAGCTTTCAGAGCGGCCTCAGCGAGCTCCCCGCCCGGCTGCGCGAGCGGCTGGGGACCCGGGTCCGCCTCGACCACGATGTCCAGGGCGTCTTTCAGTCGCCCGACGGCGCCTGGGAGGTCCACGCCCTCGACGACGACCGCCAGGTCCGCTACCCGGCCTCCGGCGTCGTGCTGGCCGTCCCAGCTTGGCGCGCGGCCCGGCTGGTTCAGTCGCTCGACGCCGACCTGGCCCGCACGTTGGGCGAGATCCCGCACGCGGGGCTGATCTCGGTCGGGCTCGGCTACCCGCGCAGCCAGGTCGAGCGCCCCATCGACGCCTTCGGGCTGCTCTGCGCCAGCGACAGCCCCTTGCCCCAGACCGCCCCCGTGCTGGGGGTGCTCTTCGGCAGCTCGATCTTCGACGGCCGCGCGCCGGCGGACCACGTCACCTACACCGTCATGCTAGGCGGCGCGCGCGAGCCAGAGGCCATGGACCTCGACGACGCCAGCCTGGTCGAGCGCGCGCGCTCAGCCTTGGGTGTCCTGGTCGGCGCTCGCGGGGCCCCCTCCGCCGTGCAGGTCTCGCGCTGGCCCCGCGCCATCCCCCAGGTGCCGCCGGGTCATTCGCGCCGCGTGCTCAAGCTGCGCGAGCGGGCCCGCGCCTTGTCGGGCCTCGCGCTGGCCGGCAACTACCTGGACGGCGTCGGCGTCGACTCGGCCATCGGCGCCGGTTTCTCGGCCGCCGCCGCGCTGCTCGAGCCGCCCACCGACGCGGCCGCGTAGCTCGCCAGCCCGCGCAGCACCGCCAGGCCCGCGAGGTTGGCGGCCTTCCCAGGCGGGGTCAGGCGCAGATGGTGATGCCCGTCGTGGCCCGAGGCGAGGCGCAGGATCTCCGTCCACAGCTTCCCCCGCTTCTGCGCCCGCGTGAGCCCCCTGTCCATCAGCCGCTTGATCCGCGCGTCGACCAGGATGCGGTCGATGGGCACGCCGATCTCGTCCGCGGCTTCTTTGAGGTGCCCCATCCACGACCACGTCGCCGCGACGTCCAAGGCGCCGAAATCGACCGCGAAGTGCCGCTGGTTGTCCTCGGTCACAAAGGAGATGTCGACGTCTTCGCCGGCGAGGTGGGTCACATGCCCGGCCTCGTGGACCATGAGGCTGCGCTCCCATGGGCGGGCCCCACCGGCCACCAGGGCTGGCGCTCGCACCCAGCGAATCTCCTGGGCGTAGCTGCGGGGCTTGCCCGGCCGCCACGCGCTGAATCGCATCTCCTCGACCGCGCCGGGGTCGGCGGTGCGGCGCAGGCGCTTGCGCGACAGGATAACCACCTGGCGCTTTGAGCCCGTGTCGATGAAATACTGGCGCCACAGCTCCCGGGTGCCCTCAGCGGGGCTATAGGTGCGGACGCGCTTCGCGCTGACCTCGACGCCGCGGCTGATCAGCCGTGACGCGATGCGGAGGCTGCTGTCGAGGTCGCCCGGGTCGGGCTCCGCGGCGGACCAGTATCGCCGCGTCTCCACGCGAATTCGGAGGTGCTCGACGTCGCCGTTGTGGCCGGTGAGGCGGTGCTCCTCGAGCACGGGCGACGTGGGTTCGGGGAAGCGCGCGACCTCATCGGGGTAGTCCGAGGCGCTGCGCCAGTCGAGGACGACCGCGAGCCCACCGCGGAGCCGCGCGCGGCCGAGCAGCCGGCGCGCGTCCTCGCCCTCGACCCAGCGCACGAGGTTGCCGTACTCCAGCGGGCCGCAGCCTTCCTGTGCCAGATCACCCAGGGAGACGCGGGCCTCGGGGCGCTCTCGGAGCAGCGCCTCATAGGCTTTGACCAAGATGGCGGCCAGCGCCGGCGTGGCGAAGGTGCGGTTGCGGGTGCGGTCGCGCCAGCCAAAAGGCGGCAGGCCCGCGCCTTCGTAGCTGCGCAGGTCCACCAGGTCGTTGCAGACCCACCGCTCGAGCCCCTCCGCGTCCAGCGCGCGCTCCTGCTCTCGCGGGTCGCCCATCTTCTTCACCGCGAGCCACGCCTCGGCCACCTCGTCGGAGCTCTTCGCGCGCAGCACCGGGATGGCTTGGAGCAGGCCGCTTAGACCTTGCTCGACCGGGGGGACGAAGGCGCGGGCGGCCGCCGAGATGGCGCGGCCCGCCAGGCGGCCGGCCGGGATCGGCGGAGGTGCCGGGGCGGCCACCGGAGCCGCGGGCGGCGCCGCGGCGTTCGTCGGCTCCGTCGCCCCCCGCGTCGGCCCGAAGCCGCAGCCCGCGCCCACCAGCGCGGTCAGGAGCAGGGCCAGGGCGGCTGGGGTGTGCCGGACGTGCATCTG
>CAZNZH010000504.1:3444-4729 GCA_964577445.1 uncultured Myxococcales bacterium | reverse complement strand
GGGCTTGTCGTCGGCTGCCGGGGGCTCCGCCGCCGGCTCCGGCTGGGCCGCGGTCTCAGGGGCGGCCGCGGGGCCTGCTGGCGGCACCGGCTGCTCGGTGGCCGCGGTCGGCGCCGCGGGGGCCGCGGGCCCATCGGGGGCCTTGGTGCCGCAACCGGCCGCCGCCGCGAGGATAAACAGAGTAAGTGTATGAGATCGCATGGTAATCACCCCACATCCCGAGGGCGTGCCGGCCGACGATATCGAGCGCATCCGCCATTTGTGCACCAAAGCTCGGCACCTTGCACGCCCGCGCCCGCGCCTGCTCCCCTCCCTCCACCTCGCCGGCCCTGGCCCCCGTCGGGGACGCGCGGAAGTCCCTGAAAAGACATCGCTGGCGCCCCGCTCGGCCCGAATATGGGGGCACCTTCTCCGGGAGCTGATGGAGCCGGGCGGGCTGGCCCATGTCGAGCCGCCAGCGGCCCGGCGCCTAGCGATTGACCAGGGCCTCGCTGCGCTCCCACAGCTCGCGGCCGAGCTGCGGGTCCAGGGCGAGCGGGTTGGGGGCCTTCTCCTGGCAGTCGGCGTAGTAGCGGCCGCTGACCGTGGCCAGCTCGGGCGCCGTGGCGCAGTAGAGCTGGGTGCGCGCGCCCTCTTCGGTGGTGACCATGAAGGCCATCATCAGGTCGCGGAAGGGGCGCGGGATGCGGCGCCAGATGTCGGACGCGATGACGCCGGGGTGCAGCGCGTAGGTGGTGACGCCGGTGCCCTCGAGGCGGCGGGCGAGCTCCACGGTGAAGAGCACGTTGGCGAGCTTGGAGGCGCCATACTCCCGTAAGCCCGTGCGCGTCTGGGTGGGACCTTCGACCGCGGACCAGTCGATGGCCTTGGCGCGCTCGCTCGAGCGGCTCGAGACGTTGACGACGCGGGCTGGGGCCGACGCCTTGAGGTGGTCGAGCAGCAGCGTCGTGAAGAGGAAGTGGCCGAGGTGGTTGACGCCGAAGGTCAGCTCGAAGCCGTCGGCGGTGGTGCCGCGGTGCCCGGCGAGCCCGGCGTTATTGATCAGCACGTGAAGAGGGTAGCCGCGCTCGAGCAGGTCGGCGGCGGCGCGGCGCACCGAGGCCAGGCTGGCGAGGTCGAGGCCCAAGAACTCGGCGTCCACCTTGCCGGTCTCGGTCCGAATCGCGTCGATGACCGGGCGGGCCTTCTCTTCGGAGCGGCAGGCCAAGATGACGCGGGCGCCAGCGCGGGCCAGCTCGACGGCGGTGACGCGCATGGCGCGGTCGATGGCCTTGGCCATGTCGTA
>CAZNZH010000504.1:0-3434 GCA_964577445.1 uncultured Myxococcales bacterium | reverse complement strand
CAGGCCGGCGCCGGTGACGACGCAGGTCCGTCCGCTCATGTCGGGCAGTGTAGTCGCAGGCATGGCTCGGGATGGTGGCACGTTGGCTGCGCGTGGCAAGCCCATAGCCTGAGATCGTTGCTACCAAAGCGCTAGCGCTGGGTGGGCCCGGCCCGTGGGCACGCGCGAGCGCGGGTGGGCAGGTGTCTATCGCGCTGCCGCAGAGCCCACATGACCATTTCTATTGATTCAATAGAGGCTTTAATCTTATTTGTGCATCATACGGCGCATCTCATAAGCGCAGAATCAAGGGGGGTGATGTGGCGATCGCGGAGGCGAAAGCGGCGCCGGAGACGCGCGCGGAGATGGCGGCGGCGGGTGTGCGGGCCTTCTTCCGTATCGCCGAGCGGTGGGGCGTGACCACGGAGCGGGAGCAGTTGGTGCTGCTGGGCGGGCCGTCGCGCAGCACGCTCGCGCGCTGGAAGGCGGGGCAGATCGGGCGGGTGTCGCGCGACGCGCTCGAGCGGCTCAGCCTCATCGCCGGCATCTACAAGGCGCTGCAGGTGATGCTGCAGGAGCCGGGCAGGGCGGACTCGTGGCCGTCGCGGCCGAACCGGGCCTTTGGCGGACAGACGCCCCTCGAGCGGATGCTGGCGGGCAGCGTCACCGACCTCGCCGCCGTGCGCGCCTACCTCGACGCCGCGCGCGGCTGGTCGTGAGCGGGCCCGAAGCCGCGCCGCTGGCCGTGCCGGCGACCGTGAAGGTCGACTGGGGCCGCGCCCACCGCATCGTGGCGTCGGTGTGGCCGCCCATCGATCTCTTTGAGCTGGTCGCCGATCCGGGCGAGTGGGAGGCGCTGATGGCGCTCGAAGGCCTGACCAATCCGCGGCTGCGCGAGCAGGTCGGCGAGATACGCCTCGTCCCGGTCGAGCGCCGCGTCTCGGGCCCCGGCGCCAGCGTCGTCATGGCGGCGTTCGCCCACCCTGCGCCGGGCGGCTCGCGCTTTGCTGACGGCGGCGCCGGCGCCTACTACGCCGCCGACGGGCTGGACACGGCGGTCGCCGAGACGGCGTTCCACATGGGGCGATTTTACGAGGATTCTGCTGAGAAACCGGGGCTGCGGGTGGATATGCGCGTGTACGTCGGCGCGGTACGCCACGCCTTGCACGACCTCCGGGTAGGCCACGACGACCTGCACGACCCCGACAGCTACGCGGCCAGCCAGGCCTTCGCCCACGGCCTGCGCGAGGCGGGCAGCGACGGCGTGGTCTACCGCAGCGTGCGCCGGCCCGGCGGCGAGTGCGTGGCCGCCTTTTGGCCCGACGTCGTCGCTATTCCCAAGCCCACCCGGCACCTCGCGTACCACTGGGACGGCGCGCGCATCGACCGCTACTTCGACCACCACGAGGCCACCTGGCGCCCGACGCCCGAGTAGTGGCGGGCTGAAGGGGCGGCGCGACCCGAAGCGGCGGCGCATTCAGCGCGGCGGCGGATACTTGGCGAGCTTTCGCTGCAAGGTCCGGCGGTGCAGGCCCAGGCGGCGGGCGGCCTCCGACACGTTGCCGTCGACGTCCTCGAGCACGCGGTGGATGTGCTCCCACTCGATGCTGGCGAGGCTCGGGGTGTCGACCTCGGCGGTGGCCGCGGCGGCCTCGTTTTCCGAGGCGGCGACTGGCGAAAAGGCGTCGAGGATGGCGTCGGCGTGGGCGGGTTTGGCGAGGTAATTGACCGCGCCGGCGCGGACGGCCTCGACGGCCGTCGGCACGCTGGCGTAGCCGGTGAGGACGACGATCTCGGTCCGGGGCGAGCGGGCGCGCAGCTCGCGCACGAGGTCGAGGCCCGAGCGGCCGGGCATGCGCAGGTCGATGACGGCGCGGGCGATACCGCCGGCTCTCGCGGTGGCGGCGACGTGGGCGAGGGCGGCGTCGACGTCGGCGGCCTCGACCACGGTGTAGCCACGGGCGGCGAGCGCCCGGGCGAGTCGCTGCCGGAAGGTGTCGTCGTCGTCGACCACCAGGATGCGCGGCTGAGGCGCCGCGGCGCTCACGGGCCGGCCTCCGCGGGCACGGACAGCACGGCGCGGGTGCCGGCGCCGGGCGTCGAGTCAAAGCGCAGCTCCCCGCCGGCGCGCTCGGCGAAGGTGCGGGCCAAGAAGACGCCCAGGCCCATGCCGCGGCCCGGCTCTTTGGTGGTGAAAAACGGCTCGCCGACCCGCGCCAGCAGCTCGGGCGCCATCCCGCTGCCCTGGTCTTCGACGCGGAACTCGACCGTGCCGGCGGTCGTCGCGGCGGTTTTCGCGCTGGCGATGCGCGCGGCGGCGACCCGGACGGTCCCCGCGGGCGCGCTGGCGTCGGCGGCGTTGTCGATGAGGCTGCGCAGGGCGTGGAGCAGGCCGCTCTCGGGGATCACCAGCCCGAGATCGGGCTCGGTCACCTCGAAACGCACGCGGGCGGCGAGCTCGGGGGGGAGGCTGCGCTCGAGGGTCCGTAGCGTCTCGCCCAAGGTGGTCGCGACCGGCAATTCCCCTGATGGGCCCAGGGTTTTTGCGGCCATGCGGTCGAGGATGGCGCGGCAGCGGGCGGCCTCCGTGCCGATGAGGCGGAGGTCGGCGAGGGTGTCGGCGTCGGCGGCGTGGCGGGTGGCGTCGAGCTCGAGCTCGCGGGAGACCAGGGCGATGGTGCCGATGGGGGTGGCCAGCTCGTGGGCGGCGCCGGCGGCCAGGGTGGTCATGGCGGCGAGGCGCTGGTGGCGGGCGGCGAGCTCGGTGACGTCGACCAGCTCGCGGGTGCGCAGGCGGAGCGCGCGGTTGAGGCGGCCGACGAAGTGGGCGACCAGGGCGGCGCTGAGGACGAAGGCGACCCACATGCCTTGGAGGTGCAGGCTCAGGCCGTCGCCGCTTGAGCAGTGGGGGCAGGCGTTGGCGGCCGCGGGGAGGGCCGCGTCGCCGCTCCAAAAGAAGAGCGAGCCGTAGCCGAGGATGGCGAGGGCGACGAGGCCCCAGGTGTAGGCGGCGGTCAGGGTGGTCGCGGCGAGGGTGGCGTGGACGAGGTAGAGGGCGCTGAAGGGGTTGTGGACGCCGCCGGACCAGCCGAGGACCAAGGTGAGGAGGGCGGTGTCGACGGCGAGGATGCCGGCGAGGAGCGGCGGGGAGGGCGGGCGGCGGGCGCGGCGGAAGGTGATGGCGAGGGCGAGGTTGGAGGCGAGGACGAGGCCGAGGATGGCGAGGAGGCGCGGGAGGGGGAGGGGGATGTCGAGCCAGGTGACGGCGACGATGAGGCAGGCGAGGCCGCCGAGGGCCGCCCACCAGCGGAGGGCGACCAGCCAGCGGCCGGTGATGAGGGACTCGCCGGCGAGGGGGAGATCGGCGTGTGGGGCGGGGGTGGGCATGGGGCCTCGGGGGCGGCGGCGCGGGGGGCTGGTCGGGCTCCGCTGGTGGGCAGCCTATCGGGGCCGTC
>CAZNZH010000503.1:0-4737 GCA_964577445.1 uncultured Myxococcales bacterium | reverse complement strand
CCCCGGTGCGTCGGCGGATTCGGCGCTGGGTACCGGGTTCGGAGGCGGCGTCCCACCGGCGCCGCGGGGGACGGAGGCTGGCTCGCCGCGGGCGAGCCGTGGTCTTGGAGCCCCGATGGGGTGCGATGACCCCAGTTTGACTGTGGGTCCGGCGCTGGACGCGACTGGGCGAACGCGGTACGAAAACGGCCTCCGATCGTGGGCCGGGCCGCTGACCCGCTGGGCGTCACCGGGCCCACCACGAACCCTACTCAGCGCCATGGAGAAGTCCCCACATGCGCCTCTTCCTCGCCTCGCTGTTCGCGCTCTCGCTCATCTCAGCCTGTAACCCCGCGCCGCCGCCGACCCCGGCGACCCCGGCGACTCCGGCTCCCGCGGCGGCCGCGGAGGCGCCGAAGCCCGCCGAGGCGCCGGCCGCTGCTGAGGCGCCGAAGCCCGCCGAGGTCGTGGCGCCGGTCGCCGAGGCCCCCGCGGTGGCGCCTGCGCCGACGGAGGCGGTCGCCCCCGCACCGAACGCGCTCCCCACGATGGCGGAGATCGGCGCCATGGAGAAGACGCCGGGCGCGACGCCGCCGCTCGAGGGCGCCACGATCCCCTCGCCGCACACCGTCAAGACCTTCCCGGGAGCGCCCGGCCCGCACCCGGTCGCCGGACCCGATAGCGCGCCGGTGCGCGTCTTCATCTTCAGCGATTTTCAGTGCCCGGTGTGCAGCCGCGTGGTCGAGCCCATGAAGCTCCTGGCCCGCGAGTTCCCTGAGCAGGTGCAGGTCAGCTTCATCCACAACGCCCTCGAGATGCACCAAAACGCGTCCATGGCGGCGGCGGCGGCGATCGCGGCGCAGCGGCAGGGCAAGTTCTGGGTGTTCCACGACAAGCTCTTTCAGAACCAGCAGAACCTGCAGGAGCAGGACCTGATCATGTACGCGGAGGAGCTGGGCTTGGACTCGGCGCAGTTCCAAAAGGACATGAAGGATCCGGCCGTCAAGGCGCAGGTCGACTACGAGCGCGCGCTGGCGGCCGAGATGGAGCTTCAGGGCACGCCGGGCTTCATCGTCAACGGGCAGAAGCAGGTCGGCTGGGGCAGCTACGGCGGGTTCAAGAGCATGGTCACCCGTGCGCTGGAGGCCACCGGCGCCGCCACCGGGCTCGACGCCGCCATCAAGGCGACCATCGCGTCCGGCGACGACGGCAAGAAGTTCGCCGAGCTCTTCTGGGGCAAGAAGAAGTAGGCCCGATCAGTCCAGCGCGGGGATCCGCAGCTCGCGCCAGAGGAAGCTCCAGACGTCGACGTACTCGTCGACGACCTTGGAGCGCGGCTTGCCCGCCCCGTGGCCCGCGCGGGTCTCGATGCGCAGCAGGACCGGGTGTGGGCCTGCGTTTCGCGCCTGGAGGAGGGCGGCGAACTTGCGCGCGTGCAGCGGGTCGACGCGGGTGTCGCTCTCGGCGGCCATGAGCAGGGTCGCGGGGGCGCTGAAGCGCTCCGGGACGTTGTGGTAGGGCGAGTAGGCGCGGAGCCAGCGGAAGGCGACCGGCTCTTCGGGGTCGCCGTACTCGGGGATCCAGAGCTTCGCGATGAGAAAGCGCGGGTAGCGGAGCATGTCCAGGAGCGGCACCCGGATGACGGCCGCGCGGATCTTTTTGGGGAAGCGGACGACGGCGGCCCCGGTGAGCAGCCCGCCGTTGCTGCCGCCCATGACGGCGAGGCGCTCGGGCGCGGTATAGCCGGCGCTGACCAGGAAGTCGGCGGCCGCCTCGAAGTCCTCGAAGACGCGCTCCTTTTGGTCGAGCATCCCGGCCCGGTGCCACGCGGCGCCGTACTCGCCGCCGCCGCGGAGGTGGGCGACCGCGTAGACGCCGCCAGCAGCCAAAAACGGCTGGATGTTGCGCGCGTAGTCCGGGGTCAGCGCCACGTCGAAGCCGCCGTAGCCGTAGAGCACGGCCGGGGCGAGGCCGTCTCGCGGGATGCCGCGACGGTGGGTGACGAAGAGGGTCAGCTCGGTGCCGTCCTTCGAGCGGGCGCGCTCGAGGGTGACCACGGTGTCGACCTGGGGGATCGCGGCGACGACGCTGCGAAACACCGTGGTGGCGGCCGGCGTATGCGGGTCGATGCGCAGCACGGTCGGCGGCGTGCTGAAGCTCGAGAACGCCGCGTAGACCACGTCGTGATGAGGGCTGGCGCCGATGCCGGCCACCGAGCCGAGGGTGGGCAGGGCGACCTCGGCCACCAACGCCCCGTCGGCCTGGTGGATGGTCAGCCGGCTGGACGCCTCGAAGAGCCAGTGCACGACGAGGCGTTTGCCCGCGATCGCGACGTCGCGGATCACCCGCTCGGGGTCCTCGGCGACCACCGGCTCCCAGGCGTCGCCTTTGGGATCGCGGCCGCCCCTCGCCAGCGCCTCCCACGCCTGGCGCACCACGCGACCGCGCGTGGCCAGGTGGTTGGTCGACAGGTAGAGGCCGTCGTCGGCCGGCAGCGGCTGGTCGAGGGTCTCAGCGCGGTCGGCGACCAGGGTCCACGGCGACTCGTCGGGGGCGTCACCGCGGCGGATGAAGACCTGGGACTTGGACCAGCCCTGAAACACCGTCGCCACCAGCCACTTGCCGTCGGGGCTGGCGTCGATGCTGGTCCAGTCCTCGCGGCCCTGGTCGGCCCCGAAGACGCGGACGTCCTGGGCGGGGTCGCTGCCCAGGAGGTGCTTGTAGACGTGGCGGTAATACGACGCGTCGCCGGGCTTCACCTCGGGCCAGTCGCGCGAGCCCGCGACGGGGTAGCGGGTGTAGAAAAACCCCGATTCGTCAGGTAACCACTGAAGACTCGCGGCGCGCGTGCCCTCGATGGTGTCGGGCAGGCGCTCGCCGGTGGCGACGTCCATGACGTGAAGCACCGAGCGTTCGTCGCCTGAGCTGGACAGCCCGAACGCCAGGAGCCGCCCGGTCGGGGAGGCGTAGGACCAGTCCAGGGCCACGGTGTGGTCCGCGCTCAGCGCGTTGACGTCCAGCAGCGGGCGGGCGGGGCTGCTCGCGTCGAGGGGCTGGACCATGAGCAGCGGCTGATCGGTGTCGCCGGTCTGCTCGACCCAGAAGGCGTTTGGGCCGGCGAGGGCTGGGGCCGAGATCGACCCCGTCGCGAAGGCGTCCTCGAGCGAAGCGCGGAGGGCCTGGCGAGCGCCGACCTCGGCCATGTAGCGCTCGGTGTACGCGTTCTGCCGCGCGGTCCACTCGGCGACGCGCGGCGAGTCGCCGTCCTCGAGCCAACGGTAGGGGTCGACGATGACCTCGCCGTGCAGCGTCTCGGTCACCGACTCGACGAGGGTCTCCGGCGGCGGATCGGGCCTGGTCATCGCGCGTGCTCCAGAGCAGCCGGCGCCGGCCGCAGCCAGCACCATGGAGAGGGTCAGGGCGTCGGTGAGCCATCGAGCGAAGTGACGCAATCGTTCCCTCGTGGGGGGCGTGTGGCGTGAGGTCGACCGTGCCACCGCGCGTTGAGAACTTCAACGCGCGGGCCGTCGCGACGGCGCCGAGACCAGCGGTGGGTTCGGCCGGCGGTGGTCGTCTCGCGCCGTCCGGGCTATGCTCTCGCGCTCGCAGCCACGACCGTCCCCCCCCTTCAACCGCGAGCTCGTTCCGTGCAGGCACGACGCGTCCTCATCATCGACGACGAGCCCGGTCTCGCCGGCCTGCTGGAGGCCAGCCTTGAGATCGAGGGCTACCTCGTGAGTCTGGCGCACACCGGCTCCGCGGGCCTCGCCGCGGCGGAGGCGGGCTTCGACGGCGTGGTGCTGCTGGACCTGCGCCTGCCGGATCTGCCCGGGCTGGACGTGCTGCAGGCCTTGCTGGTGGCCAATCCCAGCAACCGCATCGTCATCATGACGGCCCACGGCTCCATCGACGCGGCCATCGAGGCGACGCGGCGCGGGGCCTACGACTTCCTGACGAAGAGCGATGACCTCCCCGGCCGCGTGCGCGTCTCGGTCAAGAACGCCTTTCGCGATCGCGAGATGTCCGGCCGGGTCAGCGAGCTGGAAGAGGCGGCGTCGGCGCGGAACGGGTTTCGCAACCTGGTGGCGCGCAGCCCCGAGATGACGCGGGTCTTTCAGACGCTGCGCCACGCCATCGACTCACGCGTGACCGTGCTGATTCAGGGCGAGAGCGGCACGGGCAAGGAGCTGGTCGCGCGGGCGCTGCACACCGAGGGGCAGCGGGCGAGCGGGCCCTTCATCGCGCTCAACTGCGCCGGCATCCCGGATACGCTCTTGGAAAACGAGCTCTTCGGCCATGAGCGGGGCGCCTTTACGGGGGCGGTCGCGGCCAAGAAGGGCAAGTTCGAGCTGGCGGACGGCGGCACCATCTTCCTCGACGAGATCGGCGAGATGTCGCTGCATCTTCAGTCGAAGATCTTGCGGGTGCTCGAGACCCGCGAGGTCGACAGGCTGGGCGGCAGCAAGCCCGTGAAGGTCGACGTGCGCATCGTCAGCGCGACCCACCGCAACCTCGAGGAGATGGTCGCCGAGGGCGCGTTTCGCGAAGACCTGTACTACCGCTTGGCGGTGTTCCCGATCCGGCTGCCGCCGCTGCGCGAGCGCCAGGGCGATGTGCCGCTCCTGGTCGACCACTTCTTGCGCCGGAGCGCGAAGGAAGAGGGGAAGGACATCATCGGCGTCGACCCCGACGTGATGGATTGCCTCGAGGCGCACACCTACCCCGGCAACGTCCGCGAGCTCGAGAACATCATCAGCC
>CAZNZH010000502.1:0-4742 GCA_964577445.1 uncultured Myxococcales bacterium | reverse complement strand
CAGACCCTGAAAACCCTGGGCCACCTCCGCCGGCTCGAAAGCGGCAGCTACGCGCCGTGACCCCGCGCGTGACCGCCCACGTCGGCGCCAGCGACCAGGAGCATCTGGATTGAGACGCCACCACCACGGGCGCAGCGAGTTGGCATCGGCCGCCGTCAAGCGACGAGCAGACGCCTGGGAGCTGTTGCGGTCGGGACGCCGGGCGCACACGCGGGCCGCGGTGTATCTCGGGGGGGACGCGGTCGAGTGCAAGCTCACGGCGGGCAAGAAGGCTCCGATGCGCGAGCGCGAGGCCGTCAAGGCGGCGATCGAGCAGGTGCTCCGAAAGGAGTTCCCGACCGACACGGTCGATGTCTCGGACGGGTACGGCACCAACATCCATGTGGTGGTCGTGTCGCGTCGATTCGACCCGATGACCGATCGCGAGTCCCACGAGTTCGTCTGGGACCTCGTCGCCGACAGCGGCGCGCTGAGCGAGGCCGAGATGGCGCTCATCAGCCTCGTGGTCGCGTCGAGCCCAAGCCTGCTGAAGTAGCCCGCGGCACCCGCTCGGCGTTGGCAGCGACGGCCGCGGGGCGCATCATCGCCGCGCCCGCGGTCGCCATGACAACCGGGAAATCGCCAGTCCGGTTGGAGTTTTCCCGCGAGGGGCGGCCGTGGCGGGGAAGGTGGCGTACCCCCTTGGCGGCTCTGGGCATGTGGCCGCGCGCTATGCCGCTCGGGTCATCGCGTCCCAGCGCTCGACGCGCTCGTCGTCGGCGCCGACCGTGGCGACCAGCCAGCGCCGCACGTAGTCCCGGTCGAGATCGTCGCCCCTGAGCGCCAGAAGGCGCGTCACATCGGTGAGGTCTTTGGCGCGAAAGAAGAGCATCTTGAAGACCGTGATGTCCTCTGCCGAGAGGACGCAGATGGGTCGCCCCAGCAGGCGGACTTCGATCACGCGCTGGCGCACGGAGTCGTAGAGCGGGATGGACGGCACGAAGACATCGACTCGCATCCCGCGGAGCCATCCGCGCGACGCGCCGCGCTCTGCGCACTCGCGCAGGACGGCGGCGCGATCGAAGGTCACGCCGACGCTCGCGAGTGTGTCGAGGGCCGACCCGAGCGCGTCCGTATCGACGAACAGGTTGAGGTCCACGTCGTTGGTCGCGCGCGGAGGGCCGTGGAAGCCGTACGCGATGGCGCCTCCGATGGCGTAGGGGATCCCCGCGCTCGCGAGGGCGTCCGCGAGCAGCCTCGCGACGTCGGGCGCGGACACAAGCTCAGCCATGCTCGCGGCACAGGCGGCGCAGCAGGGCCTCGGTCTCAGGGCTCAGCGGATCCTGCCAGCGCAGCGTTCGCGCGGGATCGGGGTGTTGCGCGATCTGCTCGCTGGCCATCCGGCATAGCGCCACCAGGATCTCGCCGCGCTGGTTCTGGGTCAGGCCGCGAAGGTCCTCCGCCTTCTCGCGCGCGTCGTCTTCATCCGTGCGGTCGGCCCAGAAGGCGTGGTCTGGCTCGGTGCTCATACTGCTGATTGTAGCTCCGAAGTCGGTTCGGTGCCCAGCCTCAAGGCACGGCGTCAGGCACCCGCAGCACGCACGCGTGGCGAGCAGGGGGTGATGGCCCTTGGGAGCTCCCGCGGCGCGCCACCCGCGGCTCGCGCCCACGAAAGCGCCCGCCCGCACCCGAAGTGCGGGCCTCAGCCCAGGTCGTCGTCGCCGCCGTCGGCGTCGTCGGGCCCCTCGAGCCGTGTGCCGCCCGGCTCGCCGGCCGTCGTGCTCGCGGACGCGCCTCGCCGACGCTCAAACCACGGCGTCAAGATCGCGCTCACCAGGTCGCTGCGCCCGGCAAAGGCGGTCAGGACGGCCGCCTCGGTCACCGCGATGAGCTGGTTGAGGTCTCGCACCAGCTTCTTCTTCGCCTGCCGCGGCTCAAAGCGCGCGTCCTCGGCGGTGTCCACGCCGGCCCGGGCGGCCGTCAGCGCGCCCGTCGCCGCGTCGAACCCTCGGCCAAGGGCGCCTTCTCTCTCGCTGTGACGCGAGCGTGGCTGCCTCCGGGCGGCGGCAGACGCCGTACCCTACCGAGGGGACGCTGAGGCGCGCTCGCGGGTTGCAGGCCGCACCGCCCCCCGTCTAGGGTTGGCGGGAGGGGACAGGCCCGCGTCCGAGCAGAGGTTTCCCGATGGCCTACTCCACCACTTCGGCCCGCCCCGCCCGTTCATTGCGACGTGAGCCGCCGTCGCGGGAGGCGCCCGCGTACTCGCGGGGCAAGGTCACCCTGTGCCTGGGTGATGCCCAGCGGCTCTACGGGAGCTGGCCGGCACCCACGGTCATCATGGTCGACGGTCCCTACGGCGTCGCCGGCTTTCCTGGCGACCCGCCCGGGCCGGAGGGGATGGCGGAGTGGTACCGGCCGCATGTGGCGTCGTGGTCTGAGCGCGCGCTGCCCGAGACGACGCTGTGGTTTTGGGGCACCGAGGTCGGTTGGGCCACGGTGCACCCCGTCTTGGCCGAGCACGGGTGGGAGTACGCGGGCTGCAACATCTGGGACAAGGGCATGGCCCACGTCGCCGGCAACTGCAACACCAAGACGCTCCGCCGCTTCCCGGTCGTGACCGAGGTCTGTGTGCAGTACGTCCGGCCGCCCACATTCCGCGTCGATGGGCGTGAGCTGTCGATGAAGGCGTGGCTGCGGTGGGAGTGGCAGCGCACCGGGATGCCGCTTTCGAAGACCAACGACGCGTGCGGCGTGAAGAACGCCGCGACGCGCAAGTACTTCACCCAAGATCACGTCTGGTATTTCCCGCCACCCGAGGCCATGGCGCGGCTCGTCGAGTACGCGAACGCCCACGGGCGCCCGGCGGGCAAACCGTACTTCTCGCTCGATGGCGCCAAGCCGCTCACGGCCGAGAACTGGGCGCGGATGCGCTCGAAATTCCACCTGAAGGCGGGCGTGACGAACGTCTGGTCCGAGCCCGCGCTCAGGGGCGACGAGCGCATCCGCGTCGCTCGCGATCTCGGCCACCCGAATCAGAAGCCGCTCAAGCTCATCCACCGCTTGCTCGAGACGTCATCGGACCCCCAAGACGTGATCTGGGAGCCATTCGGCGGCCTCTGCACGACCGCCATCGCGGCCCACACGCTCACCCGCGAGTGCTACTCCGCCGAGCTCCTCCCGGGCTATTACGAGCTCGCCGTGGAGCGGCTGAAGCGCCACGGGCGCCGCGAGGTGTGAGTCGCGGGCGGCCCGGCCGAGGCCTGCCACCGCCCACGCCGCCTGTCGGGCTAGGCCAACATGCGGTGGACGTCGGCGAACCCGAACGGGCGCGGCAGCCGCACGTCGAAGAAGCGGACCTGACCCGACGCGGAGCTCGCCTCGGCGTCGTCGGCGCACAGCACCATCCGGACCTCGGGGTCGTGGCGGGCGACCAGCGCGAAGCCGTGGATCTCGCTGCGCTCCTGACACGACCGCGCGTCCAGGATAATCAGCCCGTACGGTCGCCCGGCGCGGCGCGCGCCCTCGTAGACGGCGAGCGTGTCGGGCCCACCCTGCGCCAGGTCGACCTGCCACCCCAGGTAGCCCAGCGTCTCATGCATGCAGCGCACGAGCGCGGGGTCGCCCTCGACGACCAGGGCCCGCTTGCCCGCGCGCCAGCCGGTGGGGGCGGGCCTGCGGATCTCCGGCGTCGGCAGGTGCAGCTCGAACCGGCGCCCGAGGTCGGCCGACGTGTAGCCGATGAGGTGTGCGCTGCACTCGGTGGTGGCGTCCTCGCCGATCAAGATCTGGAGCTCCTCGACCTTCGCGCGGCTCGGATCGACCCGACTGCCACCGTAGGCGACGCTCTGTACTCGAACGACCACCGCGGAACCCGCGAGCCTCGCGTCGGGGGAGCTCGCCGGGAGTTGGCGGGCCGACACCTCCACGTTGCCGCCTGACCCCGCGGCCCGCTTGATGACGTGCGCGATGATGGTCTGGATGAGGGCCAGGTCGCCGGCGACCTCGGCGAGCCGTGACGGCACGACGATCCGCAAGCGCTCCGGACAGGTCTCCATGGCGAGCTGGGCCGTGCTCACCAACAGCTCGCGGAACTGCGTCTCCCCGCTGCCGCCGCTCAGCTCGACCAGGCGGCGCACGAGCGTCGTCGCACGACGCGCCTCGCGCAGCGCCGTCTCCAGCGTGTGACGGCTGGGCACGGCCGGCCCCAGCTCGGCGCGCAGCAGCTCGATCGCGTCGATGACCGCCTCCTGGTGCTGGGACAAAGCACGCCCCAGGTCGGCGAGCCGCGCCGCGGGCGCCCCGGGATCGGCGGGCGAGGATTTGGGCGCTGGCTCGAGCGCCCAGCCGCTGACCTCTTGCATTGCGCTCATATGCGCCTCCCGGGCCGCACGCGCTCGCGCTGCGGGGTGGTATTCGATCCTGGTTCAAGCGCCAACAGATGCGCCACGGCGTATGCCGCGACGCCGAGCACCGAATGAACGGCGAAGCGTGCGACGCGATAGAGCGGCCCCCGTGCGCCGGAGCGCCCGATGACCCGCGCCGATTCATGCCCGCTCCGCTCCCGCACGGCGCGAATGTTCCTGTTCACTGCTCCTCCTCGGCAGACCCGCAGCGCTGCCTCAGTTCAGAAGATCTTCGCGGCGGCCTCGCACCGAGACCGCTTGAGCAATAGCCACTCTGCGCCGTCCAGACCTTCTCCGCCAGCGGGGGCGGCCGGGTTGTCGCCTCGGCCTCTCCCTGATCGGTCGCCGAGAGAATCCCTG
>CAZNZH010000501.1:0-4744 GCA_964577445.1 uncultured Myxococcales bacterium | reverse complement strand
GTCGCGGCGCGCTGGCCGCTCTGCGAGGCTGTCCTCTGCGACGCCGACCCGCCGCTTTTGCGCACCCTGGGCGAAGACGCGGTCGACGCCGGCGCCTGGACCGCCGCGGTCGCGGGCGGCGCGCTCTTTCTCTCCGACGACCTGCGCGCGCTGCCCGAAGACCGCCTCGCCCGCGGCCTGCCCCCGGGCGTCACGGCCACCGCGCTCGCGGGGCGACCGTCCGTCCCGCTGACCCTCTTCGCAGGCGACCTCCCGACCACCCTGGTCAGCGCGCTCGGCGACTACCTCAGCACCTCGAGCACCCACGTCGTCCCCACCACCTGGCGCCTCCCCGACGGCCGCCGCCTCGCCTTCAACGTCAGCAGCGCGCCCATGGAGGTGGAGGCGACCACGGTCCCGCCCCACGCGGCCCGACTCCTGCCCTGAGAGGGTGTCCCCATCCCGGGTCGAGCGGCGCGAAAGCGACGTGTTTTCAGCGACTTACGCGCGTTCGCCGGATGCTCCCGGTCACCAGCAACATCGCGAGGAGGACCCACGGCGTCGTCGAGCCGCCCCCGGGCGCGGAGCCGCAGCCCGAGTCGGAGCCGGCGGGATCGGCGCCGCCCGGGGTGGGCGCGACCGTGACGGAGCAGGTCTTTTGGGCGTCGAGGCCGCTCGGGTCGACGGCGTGCACCGTGTAGGTGACCTCCATGGCGACCGAGGGCTCGGCGTCGAGGACCAGGCTGTCCCCGTCGGCGGACACGGGGCAGGCGGTCTCGGCGGGCGCGTCGGCGGTGGGATCGCCGGCCGGCGCGCACGCGGTGAGCTCCACGGACAGGCTCACGCCGCACGCGTCCGAGCCGAGCGCACGCACGCGACCGAGCTTGGGCTCCCACGCGCCGCAGGCCACGGACGGCGGGGTCACGTCCCGGACGGCCAGGGCGGTCTCGCAGGCGTCCCCGTGGCCCTGCCCGTCGTCTCCGGCGAAGCGGATCGCGTGGACGCCGACCGGGTAGGACGCCGAGGACACGTCCACGGACACGGTGATGAGGCAGTCGTGGGTGGCGGTGGCGCTGGCGACCCCGGTCCAGGCGCAGGCCTCCGCGGGGGCGTCCACGGTGAGACGCTCCTCGCAGGTCAGCTCAAACGGGACGCCGCAGAGGGCGTCGACCACGTGGAAGTCCTCGCGGGCCGGCGTGCCGTCGCACACCCCCGTCGCGGCGTGGCAGGCACGCACCTCGAAGGTGTAGGCGCCCACGGCCAGGTCCTCCCAGCTCGCCACGCCTGTGTCGCAGGGCGTCCACAGGGCCTCCTGGTCGAGGAGCCGACACTGGAAGGTGCTGTGTCCGGGCGCTCCGGGCGACGCGTACTCGAAGGACACGGCGTCGCCGACGAGCACCGCGCCGACCGGGGGCGAGGTGATCTCGGTCTCCGGCGCCGAGCCGTCGACGGTCCAGCCGTAGCTCGCGGGGCTGGGATCGGCGTTTTTGGCCTCGTCCACCGCGAACACCCACAGCACATGGGGGCCGTCCCCGAGACCCTCGAAACGGGTCGTGGCCGCGCAGGCGGTGTAGGCGTCCGCCGGTGGCGGCGTCATCGCGGGGTCCAGGGCGCAGCGGTAGCTCACGGGCTGCTCGTCGGACGCGAAGCCGAACAGGGCCACGGGATCCCTCGTGGGATCGGCGGGGTGAAGCTCGATGATCGTGTCGGGCGGCACGGTGTCCACGGCGAAGCTGCACACCACGGGCGTGGGGTCGGCGTGGCCGGCGCCGTCCACCGCCCGCACGTGGAGCAGGTGAGAGCCGTGCTCCAGCTCGAAGGTGTCCCCGGCCGCGCAGGGCGCCCAGGCTCCGTCGTCGAGGAGGCACTCGAAGCCCTCGTGCGACGCGTCCAGCGGGTTGCTCGGGGTCACCTCGAGCGTGGTGTCCGCGACGACGGCCTCCGGGCACGTCGCCTCCGTGTCGAGAGGCCCGCAGACGCTGCCCCCCTCGCCGTCCTCGTCGACCAGCCCGTCGCAGTTGTCGTCCGCGCCGTTGCAGATCTCCTCGCCGGCCCCCTCGAGGGGATCGCAGCTATCGATCAGCGCCCCGTCGACGCAGGTGGACGCGCCCGCCGTGCCGGCGCACGCGCCGACGCCGCAACTGGTGGCCACTGGAGCGTGCTCCTCGTCGGTCTCCCCGTCGCAGTCGTCGTCGACGCCGTCGCAGTTGTCGTCCGCGCCCGCGGACGGGTCGAGCGGCGTGCAGTCCTCGACCTCCTGCCCGCCAGCGCACCGGCGCAGGCCGCTCGCGACGCAGGCGCCGGTGCCGCAGGAGACCGCGGTGACGAGGTAGTCCTCGTCGGCCACGCCGTCGCAGTCATCGTCGACGCCGTCACAGGTGGCGTCGTCCTGGGCGAGGGGCGCGCCGGGCGCGCAGTCGTCCACGAGCGCCCCGTCGACGCAGCTCTCAACGCCCGTCGCCGCGCAGGCCCCGACGCCACACGCGGTGGCCGAGGGCACGTAGTCCTCGTCGGTGTCCCCGTCACAGTCGTCGTCGACGCCGTCGCAGTTGTCGTCCGCGCTCGCGGCCGGCTCGAGCGGCGTGCACTCGTCGATCACCGCGCCGCCCACGCACCGGGCGACGCCGTGGGCCGTGCAGGCGCCGGTGCCGCAGGAGACGAGCGCGCCGGCGTAGTCCTCGTCGGTCAGGCCGTCGCAGTCGTCGTCGACGCCGTCGCAGGACGCGTCCACCGTCGGGAGGTCGGCGGCGAGGGACACGGTGACGGTCTGGACGCAGGTCGCCGTGTGGCCGGCGGAGTCGCCGGCGGTCCACGTCACCAGGTGGACACCCGCGCCGAAGCGCCCGTCCTCCGGGCCGTCGTGGGTTATTCCGGTGACGCCGCAGTCGTCGGTCGCGGTGGGCACGTCCGGGAGGGTCACGGTCGCGTCGCAGGCGCCAGCCGCCGCGGTGACGGCGAGGTCGTCGGGGCAGGTGAGGGAGGGCGGGGTCGTGTCGCCCTGCACGTGCACGGCGGTGGGGGCGCTCGCCGTCGCACCCGAGGCGTCCTTCACGACGAGGACCGCCACCGTGGTGCCCACGTCGAAGGAGAGGGTCGGCGTCTCGCCGGTTCCGAGCAGGGGACCGGTGGCGCTCCCCGCGCGCCAGGTCCAGGCGACGATCTCGCCGTCGGGATCGGCCGAGCCCGAGCCGTCCAGCGCGACCACGGCGGAGATCCCGTCGCAGGCGACCGCGGAGTAAGGACCGGCCGCGGCCGCGACGGGCGGCTGGTTGTCGTTCGGGAGCGCGTCGTAGCGATCGTCCAGGAGGTTCCCGTCGGCGTCGATGAACTCGAGGGCGCCGATGTCCGCGCGGTCGCCGCCCCCGACCGGCACGGGCGTCGCGGGGTCGGCCGCGTCTCGGGCGGGGGAGTCGTGGCGCAGCCAGTAGCCGGCGCCGAGGTCCTCGAAGCCCGCGTCCCCGGACAGGTTCCCCACGCCCGCTGGCACGGCGCTGGTGCCCGAGAAGAGGCTGTACGTCGCCGAGACGGCGTTGGTGTCCACCTGGCCGCCGTACACGATGCTGTCGTGCAGGACGATGGGCGTGCTCATCTGGGCCAGGTTCCCCGTCCCGCGGAACGTGCACCGCTCGAAGCGATACCCCGAGTAGTAGGTGGCCACGGCGGCCTGGCCGTACTCGATCACGCTCCACTCGATGGTGTTGTTCACGGAGTTGTTGAACCCCGTGACGGCCCTTGACCCGGCGTTGGTGAGGGTCACGCCGCTGACGACGTTGTTGGACGCGGTGTGTTGGAAGATCAATCCGTAGGTGCTGCCGGCGAGGTCGATGACGGTCTTGCCGGGGCCGGCGCCGAGGAGGGTGACGTTCGAGAGGCTGCCGAAGTTCGGCCCGGCCGAGCTGCCGTTGCCGGAGTACGGCCTGAGGCCCTCGACGTAGGTGCCGGCGGCGACCGAGATGATGTCGCCGTCCGCGCAGACATCGAGCGCCGCCTGGATCGTCGCGTGATCCTCGGGCACGTACCAGATGGTGGCCGCCGCCCGGGGCGCCGTCAGGGCGAGGAGCCCGACGAGGAGCGCGAGCTGAAGCCACGCGGGCGGGCGCCCTCGCATCGAGCGTGACCGGCTCGGGCACCGGTCCAGAAGGTCAGCAGCCACCGAAGCAGTCCGAACAAGACGCGGCATGTCATCTCCCATCGAAGAAGGGTCCTGAGCCACCTGCGCAGCGTCGCGACCCCCACGACGAGGTCGTCTGTTGCGCGAATGCCCACGGATTCTGGCCCCGATGCTAGTGCGGGGCGCCCGCCAGCACCAGAAACTCTCGCTGGCGCAGAACCCGGCACGTCGCGCACGGTCGCCGTCCCCCCCGTAGCCACGCCACGCATGACACGATCGCCGGGCGCCGCGAGGCCGTCCTCACCGGCAACGACGGGAGACAAACAGACCCACCCGGCCCCCGAGAGCCCCACTCTTAGCAAGGCCCCAGGACCGGTGCCCGCTCAGCACCCTCGCAGCACGACACCGAAAACACCGAACAACTACAGCAACCCGCCGATGAAAGCGACAAAACATCAATAATTACAAACCTTTAGCAAGACCCCGGGACCTGTCCCTCGGATTTTCCAAAAATCGTAATGTTTTCGGTTCTTTAGCCGGTCCCCGGGAGCGGATCTTCTCGCCGCCCTCGCCAGCACCTCGCCAGCCCCTCACCGCGACGAGTCCGAACGCCCCTCAGCCGCTTTCACCTACGATCTCCAACACTTGCGAGCC
>CAZNZH010000500.1:1119-4754 GCA_964577445.1 uncultured Myxococcales bacterium | reverse complement strand
CTGGACCAGTCGGCCGTCGACCACCTGCGCTGAGTCCGGGTCGATCTGCGCGGCCGCGATAGCGTAGGCCGCAGGCTGAGGCGGCGCTGGGGCGGCAGGGCCCGCGGCGATCTGCGGGGCAGGGCGCGCCCCACGCTCGTCGCGCACCGCGCGCACGATGGGCTGCGGCGGCTTGGGGAGCGCGGCGGCCTGCGCTGGGGAGAGCAGCGTGGCTCGTTGGGGCGCGCTGTCCGCGTCGGACCACTGGAGCTGAACCGCGAGCGCGACCGCGCCACAGCAGAAGCCAATCCAGACAGCCCGGCGAATCCGCCGCGCGACCACAGGTTCCGACATCTCGTCCTCCCCAGAACGCGAGCCGACAGCGTCTCCTGATTCCCGCGAACCGTCCACTTTGCTCGCGCCCCGTGAGGCACGACGCGCGTTGACCGGCGCGCGCGGTGCGTGGCAAGGTCGCGCTTCGGGTGCGGCAGGCAGGGGTTGCAATGGCGGGTGTGGGCGACGGGCATCGAACCCTGCTTGAGCTTTTCACGGCGCGGGCCGCAGCGAATCCGCAGGGTGTCGCCACGCGTCACCTGGTCGGCGACGCCGTGGTCGAGACCACCTGGGCGGAGTGGGATGCGCGTTCGCGGGCGCTCGCGGCCGGGTTTGCGGCCATGGGGGTGAACCCGGGCGACCGAATCGCGGTGGTGGCGCGGACGCGGGTGGAGTGGGCGTGGCTCGACCTGGCCATCCACCGCGCGGGCGCCGTGGCCGTGCCGATCTTCCCGACCGAGGTCGCGGCGAACTGCGCGTTCATGCTGGCGGACTCGGGCGCGCGCATCGTCGTGGCCGAGGACCCCGTGCAGGCCCGCAAGCTGGTCCAGATGCGCGAGCGGCTGGTGATGGTCGAGCGGGTCATCTGGCTGGACGCGACCTCGGGCGACGGCGACGGGCAGAGCCTCAGCATCGAGGAGGTCACCGCGGCCGACTCGCAGTGGTTCATGCCCTTCGACGCGCTGCTGCGGCTCGGCGAGCAGAGCGCGCCCGACCTCGACGCCGAGGTGAGGCGTCGCAGCGCTGCGCTGCGGCCGAGCGATCTGGCCACGATCCACTTCACGCCGGGGACGGAGGGGCGTCCCAAGGGCGTCGTGCTGTCCCATGGCAACCTGCTCGCGGTGAGCCGGGCGCTGGTCGAGGTGCTGCCGGTGGACGCCTCGGACGTGCAGTTGCTCTACCTGCCGCTCGCGTTGCCCTTCGCGCGGCTCTCGCTGGCGGTGAGCGTCCTGG
Source organism: uncultured Myxococcales bacterium (assembly GCA_964577445.1). Taxonomy (GTDB): domain Bacteria; phylum Myxococcota_A; class UBA9042; order PHBI01; family JACKFB01; genus JACKFB01. The sequence continues at coordinate 3,488 of CAZNZH010000500.1, read as the reverse complement.
TCGGCGCGACGACGGCAATTGGCCGCAGCCACCGCACGATCCTCGAGGACTGCCGCACCTTCCGGCCGACCTTTTTGTGCGCCGTACCCCGCCTCTTTGAGCGCGTGCGCAATCGGCGCGAGGCGCACCATCGAAACCTGCCTGGGCTGCACCGCTGGGCGATCGACTGGGCGGTGGGCGAAGAGGGCGAGAGCGCCACGTCTGGACCGCTGACGGGCGTCCGGCGCCGCGTCGCGGAGAAGCTGGCCTTCGAGCCGGTGCGCGACCTCTTCGGTGGCCGCCTGCGCTTCGCCATCTCCGGCGGCGCGCCGCTGGGCGCTGAGAACGCGCGGTTTTTTCGCGCGCACGGCATCGAGGTGCTCGAGGGCTACGGCATGACCGAGACCGCCGGCTGCACGCACATCAACCGGCTCGAGGAGAACGTGCTGGGGACGGCGGGCAAAGCGCTGCCCGGGGTGAGCTGTCAGCTCGCGGAGGACGGCGAGATCCTGGTGCGCGGGCCGATGGTGTTCAACGGCTACTGGGAGCGACCCGACGCGACGGCCGAGGCGCTACAGGACGGCTGGCTCAAGACCGGGGACCTCGGCAGCCTCGACGCCCAGGGTCACCTGACGATCACCGGGCGCAAGCGCGAGGTCATCGTCACGGCTCACGGCAAGGCCATCGCGCCGCAACCCATCGCGGCGGCGCTGACCACCCACCCGCTCATCGGGCAGGCGCTCATCCACGGTGACGGCCGGTCCTTTCTGTCCGCGCTCTTGGTGCTCGACCGCGACGGGCTCGAGGACTTCGCCCGCGAGGCCGGGATCGTCGGGAGCTACGAGGAGCTCGCGCGCAACGAGCTGGTCTTCAACGCCGTCGAGGCCATCGTCGAGCGCGTCAACGCCCACCTCGGCGCCCACGAGGCGATCCGGAAGTTCGCGATTCTCGCGGCGCCGCTGACGGCCGAGCTGGGGGAGGTGACCAGCACCCAGCGCATCCGCCGGCGGGTCGCCAGCGAGCGGCACCGCGCGCTGCTGGATTCATTCTATTCGGAGCAGTACTGACCCATGGCCAAGTCGAAAACCGCGCGGCCGTCGAAGGCCCAGCCCCCCCCAAAGCCGGCGAGCGCCGCCCGCGCGCTGATCATCGTCCCGACCTACAACGAGCTGGACAACCTCCCGCTGCTGGTCACCGCGATCTTCGAGGTGGTGGCTGACGTCGACATCCTCGTGGTCGACGACGGCTCCCCGGACGGGACGGGTGCCCTGGCCGACCGCCTGGCGCGCGAGGACGGGCGCATCTCGGTGCTGCACCGCAAAGGCAAGCTGGGCCTCGGAACGGCGTATATCGCGGGCTTTCGTTGGGCCCTCGAGCGCGACTACCCCTACATCTTCGAGATGGACGCCGATTTCAGCCACCAGCCCAAGTACTTGCTGGACCTGCTCGCGGCCGTCGAGGGCGGCGCCGACCTGGCGCTGGGGACCCGCTACATCCGCGGCGGCGGAACCGAGGGCTGGGGGCCGCTGCGGCAGTTGATCAGCCGCGGCGGCAACCTCTACGCCCGCGGCGTGCTGTGGTTGCCCTTTCACGACCTCACGGGCGGCTTCAAGTGCTTCAGCCGCCGCGTCTTGGAGACCATCGATCTCTCCGCGGTGCGCTCGGAGGGCTACGCCTTCCAGATCGAGCTGACCTATCGCGCCCACAAAGCGGGTTTCCGCATCGTCGAGGTCCCGATCATCTTCCCCGACCGCACCCGCGGCGAGTCGAAGATGTCTGGAAACATCGTGCGCGAGGCGATGATCAACGTGATCCGCCTTCGTTTCGAGGTCTGACACGATCAGCGCCCGGCTCGCATGGGACCCGCGCGCTGACCCTGCCGGACTACTCCGCCTTGGGCGCCTCGCTCGGGGGCGCCGGCGCCTCGCCGCTCGGGCCGTCGGCCGGCGGCTTGGCCGGCTCGCCCGAGGCGTAGGCGCGCCACGCGGCCGGGTCCGCCCCGAACCTCTCGCCGGTGATTCGCTGGAGCGCCCTCACGGCCTCGTCCATGACGGGGCTGCGCGGCTCGGCCAGCACCGCGATGAGCGGGTCCACCGCGCTCTTGTCGCCCACCGACGCCAGCGCCTCGCCCAGCATCCTGCGAATCGGCACCTCGGTCTCCGCGGTCAGCCGGCCGATCAGGGCCAGCCGCAGCTCGTCGCCGCTGCGCGCACCCGCGTAGGCCGCCGCCACCGCCCGGACCCCGGGGAGCGGATTCGACAGATAGCCCGCCAGCTCCGAGCCGTTCACGCCGCCGTCATCGCTCGCCACCAAGAGCGCCAGCGCGGCCGCCCGCACCTCCGGCGAGGCGTCGCTCAACATGCCCCGCGCGGCGCGAACGCCTGCCTTCG
>CAZNZH010000500.1:0-1109 GCA_964577445.1 uncultured Myxococcales bacterium | reverse complement strand
CGAGTCCGTCGCAAACACGGTCTCCAGCGCCACGCGCCGCACCACCGGCTCGGCCGCGCCGAGCTGAAGGCCCAGCCGCGCGGGCGCCGCGTCTTCGACGGCGAGGCGCAGCCCCTTGATGCCCTCGAGCTTCAGGTCGAGCTCGGGCGACGCCAGCGCCTGGTCGAGGATCTCGAGCGGCACGCTCTGCTCCATGCGGCGCAGTCCATGGAGCGCCGCGCGGCGGGCCGTGGGCGTGCCGCCGCGCGCCTCGGCGAGCAGGGCCTTGAACGCGTCGGCCCCACCGACCGCCGCGGCGGCGTGGGCGGCCTCCAGGGCGACGAAGGGGTCGCTGTCCTGCACACGCGCGATGAGCGCCGCGCTGGCGCTCGCGGCGCCGAATCGCCGAAGGGTCGCCGCGGCCTTCGCACGAACCACCGGGGCCGGGTCTCCCAGCAGACCTGCGAGCGTGCTGGCGTGGCCCCGGGCGTCCTTCGCCGCCAGCGCATCGACGACCAGGGCGCGCACGGCGTCGGAGGGGTGGGTGGCGAGGGCCGCGATGGCGCCCGTGCCGCCCTCGGGGTGGATCGCGGCGAACCACCGGAGCGCCCCCTCGAGCTCATCGAGGTTTTTGCTGGCGAGGAGCGCCGTCATGGCTGGCTCTGCGCTCTCACCGCGCCGGATGAGGCGATCGACGGCGTAGGCGGGCCGCGTCGCCAAGGCCAGCGCGTCGCGCCGAATCGGCGCGTCGATCGCGGCCAAAGACACGCCGCCAGCCGACTCGCCGGCCGCGCGCGCCGCCGCTGGGGCCGCCGCGACCTGCGCTGGCGCCTCCGCGTTCGAGGGCGGCTCGACCGTGCGGCGGGACGAGCGGCAGCCGCCGGCGATCGAGAGCAGCGCTGCCGCCAGCGCGAGCGCGGCGATGCAGCAGAGGCGAGGACACGTAGGGGTCGTGGCCACGAGGGCCTCCAGAGTGCCGAGGATGGATGCGGAATCTACCGGTTGTGCGGCCTCCTCGACAACCACGTCCCGCACGCTGCCCCTGTCAAGGCAGCCTCGGACCTCCGCTCGATCGCTGAGAAGGTGTTCCCATATTCTCCCGTCGCGCGGCTGGCTCATGTCTTTTCAGG
>CAZNZH010000499.1:0-4763 GCA_964577445.1 uncultured Myxococcales bacterium | reverse complement strand
CTGCGCTCGCCGTTGGGGGTCGCGACGGTGTGGCCGTCGACCGTGTAGAGCTGAAACGCGCCGGCTGGTTGGGCGGCGCCGTGGCGGGCGTGGCAGGCCGTCACGGTCTGTAGCGAGCTGCGGTCGGCGCAGAGGCCGTAAAACCAGTCGATCTTGAGGCCGTCCATGGCGACGATGGGGGCGCGCTCGGCCGATATGCGGTCGATGACGCGGCCGAGCTCGCGGCCGTAGAAGCTCCAGCCGTCGAAGGCGGTCAGCGGGCGTTTGGGGGTGGGGCGGGTGGCGCCGAGGTAGACGGCGCCGAGGGCCAGGGCGGCGAGAGCCAGCGGGGCGATGGTCGCGCGCGGGGTGGCAGAGGCGGCGCCGGGGATGGAGCCGGCGCCGGCGCAGAGGACGAGCAGCAGCAGCGGGAGGAGCGCCGCGTAGTTGGTGAAGCGCATGAGCATCAGGGCGCCCGCGGCGGCGAAGGCGGCGATGCTGGCCAGGGCGGCGAGGGCGAGGCCGGGGTAGCGGCGGGCGAGCAGCACGAGGGCGGCGAGGAGGGTGAGGGTCGCGAGGTCGCCGAAGCCTGTCAGCGCGTCGGTGAGCGCGCCGGGGAGTGCGAGGGAGTCGCCGCGGGCGAAGCCGTTGGTGACGTAGAGGGCGGGTTCGCCGAAGCGGGCCAGGGAGGCGGCGGCGGCGGTGAAGGGGTCGCCACCGGCTTCGCCGGCCTCGGTGGCGCCTCGGTAGGCGCGCAGGGCGACGACGAGGGCGCTGACCAGCGGCAGGTAGAGGGCTGAGGCGGCGACGAGGGCGAGGGCGGCCGGGGCGCGTTGGCGGCGGCGGAGCGCGGTGAAGACGAAGAGCAGCGCGGCGGGGCCGACGACGAGGAGGCTGAGGTGGCCCACCCAGAGCGCGGCGGCGCCGGTGAGCACGAGGGAGACCCAGGTGGGGCGGTCGTGGGCGAGGTAGACGCAGAGGCTGGCCAGAAACCACGCGGTGAGGGCGGCCTCGGCGAAGTAGTTGGCTTGAAGGATCGACAGCAGCACGAGGTTCGGCGTGAACGAGGCCACCAGGGCCGCGGCGAAGCCCGCGGGGTAGCCGGCGAGCGCGGTGCCAGCGCGCAGCAGTCCCAGCACCAGCACGACGTGGAGCAGCAGCTCCGGCAGGCGCAGCCACAGGATCTCGCCGCCGGCGCCGAGCTTGGCGCCCAGGGCCGACCAGCCGTAGAGCGCCGCGAGGTGCAGCGGCGGGTGCAGCGCGTGGCGCAGCTCGAGGTGGCCGTGGAGGTAGGCGTCGAAGACGCCGTTGGCAGCGTTGAGCGCCCAGAGCTCGGAGCGGTCGGGGTCCAGCGTCACCATGAGCCAAGCGCGCAGCGCCAGGGAGGCCACCAGCAGCGCCGCCACCTGCACGCGGCGACGCCGGCGCACGTCGTCGGGCGCCTGGGGCGCGGGCTGGCCCGGGCCGTGGCGGCGCGCGAGCCACGCCAAGCCGAGCAGGGCCGCCAGCGCGGTCAGCAGCGACATCAGCAGCGGGTACACCATCGTGAGGCGTGGTCTCTCGGTCGAGGAGAACGTAACCCGCGCATCGTAGTCGAAGCCCGCCGCCCGGTCGCGGGTTGACACCGCCCAGCCTGCTACCGTGCAATGCGTGCCCGGCGACGCGTCGGCCGTTCGTGAAGGGGAGGGCAGCGGTGGGTCGAGGTTTTTACCAGTCGCCGCCTGGGTTTTCGAGCGGCCCGCGCGTCTCGGCCGCGACGCGGGGGGCCCTCGCCCTCGGCCTCCTCGCCCTGGCCTCGCTGGCCGCCTGCCGCCCCGACACGTCGCGACACCGCGACCCGCCGGTGTCCACCGAGCGCTGCGCCCCGGGCGCGGCGGGCTGCGTCTGCGCCAACGGCACCGAGTGCGAGGGCGGCAGCGCCTGCTTTTACGGCGTCTGCTTCGCCTCCCCAGACCAGCGCCCCCAGAGCTACTACTACTCCCAGCAAAACCTCGACGACGAGATGATCGTCAACGGGCTGGTCGAGTCCAAGGTCGCCATCGCCGACGGCGCTCAGGTCGCCGACATCGGCGCCGGCGCAGGCTTCTACACGATCTACGCCGCCCGCAAGGTCGGCCCGACCGGCAAGGTCTACGCCACCGACATCGACCAGGGCCGCCTCGACTCCATCGCGGCCATGGTGGCCAAGCTGCCCGACGGCGCCCGGCTGAAGCCGCGCATCGCGCTGCGCCTGGTCCGCGACCTCACCGGCACGGCCCTGGAAGACCTGCCGCCCGCGTCGCTGGATCTCGTGGTCATGCTGCGCGTGCTGACCTTTCGCCCCGAGTCACGCGCCGCCGACCTCGCCTATCTGCGCGGCATCGCGACGCTGGTCAAGCCCGGCGGCCGCTTCGTCTACCACATGGACTGGGTGCCCGAGACCGGCTACCGCGAGCACCTCGAGGCTCTCTTTCGAGACGCCGGATTCTCAGGCGCCACCGAAGAAATAGCGATGCCAGCCCACATCCCCGAGACCACCGACACCTTCGACTGGTCCCTGGTCGCGCGCCCGAAGATCACGCTGCGCCGTGGCTTCATCCTGGTCTTCACGCGCTGATCCCGTGAGCCGCGGGCCGGGCGTCGCCAACGGTTACCCCAGCGAAACCCGCGGGAAACATGGCCACGGTAGCTAAGAGGCCGCGGTTGGGGGCGCGGCGCTCGTCGCGAGCCCCGCCGCGTCATCCGCAACCGGGCCCCGCTCTTTGGAGTCTCCATGCGCGTTCGCACGCCTCGCCTGTTCTGTGCCGCCCTGCTCGCCGCGATCCCGACGTCGGCGTCGGCCGATGAAGGCGCGTCGAAGGTCGTCGAGCTCTCGGGCTTCGTCGACACCTCGCTCTTCGTCCCGCTGACCGGCTTCGATAGGGCGTCGGACTCGGTGACCTTCGGCCTCGACCAGGTCGAGCTCGACGTCATCGCCCGCCCGGCCGCCGGCCTGACCCTGCGCACCGACCTGAACTGGATGCCGAACCTGGACGTGCTCGGCGACGTCGATCTCGCCGAGCCCTCGCTCTTCGCCTTCGACAGCATCGTCGAGCAGGGCTACGCGAAGTACATCTTCGGCGGCGGCGAGCGCGGCTTCTTCTTTCAGGCCGGCAAGAAGAACGCGCCCTTGGGCACCGAGGCCGTCGACGCGCCCGACATCCTCCAGTTCAGCCACAGCCTGCTCTTCGACAACGCCGCGCCGACCAACCTCACCGGCTTCTTCGTGGGCTTCGACAGCGGCGGCGCGAGCTTTGGCGGCCAGCTTTGGCTCACCAATAGCTGGGACTCCTCGACCACGCCCGGCAACCCCAGCGTCGGCGGCCGCGCCGAGTACGCGTTCGAGTCCGGCGGCGTGGGCGTCGCGACCACCATCGGTCCGCTGCGCGACGACGACATCTTCTTCATGGTGGACTTGGACGCCAACATGAAGGCGGGCATCTTCACTGGCCTGCTCAACGCCAACGTGGCTGGCGTCGGCGGCGAGGTCGGCTTCGGCGTCTCGGCCGTCGGCAACGTGGCCATCGGCGACTCCATGAGCGCGACGGCGCGCGTGAGCTACCTGGACCGCGACGAGGTCGGCGCGGCGCCGGAGGGCTCCACCGCGCCCAGCCGCGGCGAAGGCAAGCAGTACAAGGGCCTTGAGGCGACCGCCGCCTACCTCTTCACCTTCACCGACCACTTCAGCGGCGTCGTCGAGGTGCGTCTGGACAAGCCCGACGGCGGCGACCTCACCGTCGGCGGCGCCTTCGAGGCGGTCGCGACGTTCTGAGGGGAGCCGGCGTCGCAGCCAGATTGGGTCCTGACCTCAGCGGCAGGATCTTGAGCGCCAGCCCGAGATCCTGCCGTTTTCCAATTTCTTGGGGGGCTTTGGCGGGTTGTTGGGCTGGCTTTTTTTACCACGGAGACACGGAGGACACGGAGGGGCGCAGAGGGTTGGGGGCGGGCTGGCTTGGGGGCCTTTGGCGGGTGGTTGGGTCGGTGTTTGCCACGGAGACACCGAGTCACCGAGGAGAAGACACGGAGGTCGGGTCGATGGGGCCGTTGGATTGACGGACACGCCCAAGATCTCGGGCGATGGATTGACCCACCGCGCGCCGATCCTTGTGTTGAGGCTACAATTGCCCTCACTGTGGTCTCGAAGCATGGTGGCGTCTGATGAGCGAGACGATTGGCATCCGCTGAAAGCCCAGCTCAGCGCGGTGTTGAAGCGAGTCCGGGCAGGTCCAACCGTGACCGTCACCGAAAGACCGAGGTAGCTGCGTCTCCGATGAGGTCCAGCGTCTGGTTGGCGGCGCGGCACACGTCGCGACATCCCGCGTGGCGTACCCAGAAGCGCGATCCGCATTCGCCCGTCGAGGCCGCGAGGGTGGGCCCGCTCGTCTGAGCGCGTCTGCGCCACCGATGTCGCGCGGCCGGCTGGCCAATGAGCTTGGCGGTCAGGGGCGCCCAGTTCTCACTTCTCGAGAGCATCCGTGCCGGTTCATCGGCGCGCACGCCGCTGGGTGGGCGCTGTAGCAGAGCCCCAGGACCGAATCCCCGTCAGGCCGTAGACACGCTTGGCTCAATGTCTGACACTGGCTCCATGACGACTCCTCGTTTTCGCGCGCCGTGGAAATCTTGGTGTGTGGTGGCTGTCACCGTCGCCGCGGCAGGATGGGTCGGCGCGTGCGGAGGCGCGGCCAGCTCGGACGATTCCTCATCCTCCGACGGGCCCGAGGCGTCGACCGGCGGCGCGACTGCCGAGCCCGGGGCGGACGCAATCC
>CAZNZH010000498.1:0-4767 GCA_964577445.1 uncultured Myxococcales bacterium | reverse complement strand
CCTGACCGCGCGACCTGCCGCTCGCCCGCCAGCTCATCGGCGTCACGCGCTGCTCGCCGGCCCTACGCGCTTGTCGACCCCTGCTGACACCCCGTCTCGCCGCCAATCCAGGAGCGCCCATGACCAGCTTCGATGACGTCACCACCTGGACCCCGCGCCCCGACGGCGCGTTCGAGGGCGAGGTCCCGGCCGAGTGGATGCAGGGCCGCGCCGCGTTCGGCGGGCTGGTCGCCGCCGCGGCCATGCGCGCGCTCGTCGACACGGTGGGCCCCGAACGCCCCGCGCGCTCCTTCAGCCTCAGCTTCGTCGCGCCGGTCGGCCCCGGGCCCGCCACCGCGCGACCGACCGTGCTGCGCGCCGGCCGCGCCCTGACCCACGCCGAAGCCCGCGTCGAGCAAGACGGCCAGCTACGCGCCGTCGTCCTGGCCGCGTTCGGCGAGGACCGCCCCTCCGACCTCGCCCAGCCCCCCCCCCCCCGCCCCTCCGACCTCGCCCTCCCCCTCCCCCGCGTCACCCCGCCCCCGCCTCCCGAAGCCAGCGTCGACCTCCCCTACATCGAGGGCGTCACGCCCCGATTCGTCACCCATTTCCAGCTCCGTTGGGCAGCCGGCGCCCCGCCCTTCAGCGGCGCCCCCACGGCCGAGTTCGGCGGCTGGTGCCGTCACACCACGCCCGCCCCGGGCCTCCCCGGCCTCATCGGCCTGCTCGACGCCTGGCCCGCCCCCGTGCTGCCGATGCTGCGCCGCCCCGCCCCCGCCAGCACCGCCCGCTGGACCGCCCACCTCGTCGGCGACCCGAACGCCGCCCCCGCCGACGCCTGGTACTGGTACACCTCCCGCGCCATCTCCGCCGGCGCCGGCTACGCCTCGACCCTGAACCACCTCTACGACGCGACCGGCGCGCTGCTGGCCTGGTCCGAACAGCTCGTCGTCATCTTCGACCGCTGAGACGCACCGGCGCCGCGGCTACCACGGGCACGCGATCGAGCCGACGGGACGCAAGTCTCAAGTTTTGACACGCCCCCCCAGAGCTTCGCGAGCTTTCGATAGCGGCCCATGATCTCTAGGATTGCGGCCGTGACTTTCCCTCGCGCTCGGCTCGCCGACCCCGGCGCCTCGTCGACCCCTCGGAGCTCATGACAGCCACCCGACCCACCACCGTCGCGCTCGCTTTGGTCGCCTCGCTCAGCGCGTGCGGCGAGAGGTCGGAGGGCGCGGGCCCCACGGTCGGGCCTTGCCAGGTGGCGGTCTTCTTCAAGCCGGGGGCGACGCCCGAGATCATCGGGGTGGTAGGCGACTTCACCGACTGGGGCGCACGCGCCGTTTTGATGCGCGACGATGACGGCGACGGGATGTACCTGGCCGTAATCGAGCCGGGGCCGGGCGCTCACCAGTACCGCATCTACGTGGACGGAAAGACCTTTTTGGACCCGTACAACCCGCTGACGCTCTTCGGCCAGGACGGGATCGAGAACTCCGCGCTGCGGATGGCCGACTGCTCAGCACCTCGGTGGGTCGCAGCGCCCAGCGACTCGGAGGACGCGGTCCGACTTCGGTTCATCGCCGGTCGCGACGGGGACGGGCTGGATCTCGGGCGGGTGCTCGTCACGGCCGACGACGGGACGCGGCTTGCCGTCAGCGCGACCGACGACGGCGTGGCGATCGCGGTCGGCGGGCTCAGCCGCGGCAAGCACTGGATCGAGGTCCAAGCCACCGACACCCGCGGCCGCGCCGCGCCGACCCTGCGCTTCCCCCGCTGGGTCGAGCCCACCCGCTTTGAGTGGCAAGACGCGACGATTTACCAGGTTTTCATCGATCGTTTTCGCTCTGGCGAGGGCCCGCTGCGCGACGACGTCAGCATCTCGTTTTACCGCGGCGGCAACCTCAAGGGCGTGCTGGACGCCATCGAGGATGGCTACTTCGACGCCCTGGGCGTCAACGCGCTGTGGCTCTCGCCGGTCTACGAGAACCCCGAGGGCGCCGTCTTGGGCCGCAACGGGTTTCTGAGCGAGGCCTACCACGGCTACTGGCCCACCGACCCCTTCGCCGTCGAGACGCGCTTTGGCGGTGCCGGCGCCCTGCGCGCCGTGGTCGCCGCCGCCCACGCCCGCGGGATGCGCGTGCTGCTGGACCTCGTGATGAACCACGTCCACGACACGCACCCCTATTGGACCGAGCACCCCGCCGACCCCGCCTGGTTCAATCACCCTGACGGCACCTGCATCTGCGGACTTAGCTGCCCCTGGAGCGGCTTCATCCGTGAGTGCTGGTTCGACCCCTTTCTGCCCGACCTGCGCTGGGAAAACCCCGCGGTGGTCGACCGCGTCGTCGAGGACGCCGCGTGGTGGGTCGAGGCCTTCGACGTCGACGGCTTCCGAATCGACGCCGTCCCGATGATGCCGCGCCTCGCCGTGCGCCACCTGCGCGACCGCCTCGACGAGCGCTACCAGATCGGCGGCGAGCACATCTATCTGGTAGGCGAGACCTACTCGTTTGTGGGCGACCAGCCGCTCTTGCGCTGGTATCTCGGCCCCCACAGCCTGAGCGGCCAGTTCGATTTCCCGGTGATGTGGGCGCTCCGCGACGCCCTCGCGGGCCGCGCCGGCATCGATCGGCTGGACCGCGAGGCGCGAGCCGGCCAGGCCGCGTGGGCCGGCTCCGGCGCGGTGATGGCGCCATTTGTCGGCAACCACGACGTCCCGCGCTTCATCACCGACCTCAACGGCGACCCGCTCTGGTCCCCCGCGACCGCGCCGGCGCCCGTGCCCGCGACGGACCTGCCCTTCGAACAGCTAAAACTCGCCTGGACCTTCGTGCTCAGCCAGCCCGGAGCGCCCGTCATCTACTACGGCGACGAGATCGGCCTGGAGGGCGCCAACGACCCCGACAACCGCCGCAACATGCGCTTCGGCGACGCGCTGGCGCCCAGGCAAGCCGCCGTCCTCGCCCACGTCCAGCGCCTCGGCAGAGCCCGCGCGTGCAGCACGGCCTTACGCCGCGGTGGCCTCCGCACGCTGGCGCTTGGCGCCGACACCTACGCCTGGGGCCGCGACTCAGGCGACGGCTACCCCGCCATCGGCGCCTTCAACCGCAGCGCCACTGAGCGCACGGTGACCTTCACCCGCCCCAGCCCGTGGTCGCTGGCCCCCGACCTCGCGTGGCGCGACGTCGTCTCGGACCGCCCGCTCGAGCGCAGCGGCGACGTCATCACCTTCACGCTCGGCCCCCGCGAGTCCGCACTCTTCGTCGACGAGGCCTGCGCCGCCTACTCGACGCGGTAGATCAGATAGCCCCACGCCGGCACCGACACGCTGCCGCCCGTCACCGTCGCGCCGTCGATCAGGTCCGTGTAATTCCCCTGCAATATCTCCACGCTACGCGTGAACCCGCTCTTGTTCAGCGCCACGATGACGTCCGCCGCCTGCGCCCCGCACCCGCCCATCCGGTACACCCAGTGGTCGGGGCTCACCGAGAGCGTCGTCCGCCGCCCCCGCGTTAGCGCCCGGTTCTCGCCGCGAATCTTGGCCAGCGTCTTCACCTTCGCTCGCAGCGCCTTCTGATGCGCGTTCAGCGCCCCATCGTCCCACGGCATCATCCGCCGATTGTCCGGGTCCCCGCCGCCGGCCAGCCCGATCTCGTCGCCGTAGTAGATCAGCGGCAGCCCCGGGTTCGTCATCATCACCGCGAAGGCCAGCCCCAGCTTGTCGTACGGCTCAGCGCTTTGCGGCTGCGGAAAATCCGTCGACCACCCGATCGCCGCGTAGCTCCCCTGGGTGCACCCCACCTGCCCCGTCGCCGTGTGAATCGCCCGCGGGATGTCGTGGTTGCCGAGCCACGTCGACATCAGCGCCCCCGGCCCATACCGGTTGTCGTTGGCCGCCATCCAGCCCGCCAGATTCTGCAGGTTCCCGCCGCCCATCACCGCCTCGCAGACCTCCTTGCGAAACGGAAAATCGAACTGCCCGTCCAGCCGCTCCTTCGGGTCCACGTAGTAGGCCAGCGCCCCGTAGTCGCCCCAGGTGAAGGTCTCGCCGACGAGGTAAAACCGCCCACCGTCGGGCTCCACAAACGCCTTATCCAGCGCGTCCCGAAGCTCCTCCAGCCACGCGATGGGCACGTGCTTGATCGCGTCCAGCCGATACCCGTCGATCCCGTACTCCTTCGCCCACCACAGCGCGTCGTCAATCGACCACCTCCGCGCCGCCGCGTTGCCGAAGTCGAATGGCGGCAGATAGTCAGTAAACGCGCACTTCTGCCCCCACTCCGGGTGTTCCCAGCACGGCCCGCCGCACACGGCATTTCCGCCACAGAGCACGGTCTGCCCATTCGCCGTCGCGAACCACCCGTCGCCCTTGTGCGCCTTGTAGAGCCCGCTGTCCGCATCCACATGGTTCATCACATAGTCAAAGAGCACCTTGATCCCGTGCCCGTTGACCGACGTGCTGCCGTGCGCCGCCGCGATGAGGTCCCGCAGGTCCTGCTCGGTGCCAATCCGCGACTCCACCTTCGGCCGCAGCACCGCCACCGCGCCGCCATAATCCACGTTCGCCGGCGACGGCCAGTACCCGTGATACCCGCTATACATATGCGAATCCTGCCCCGGATCCGCCGAAGCCCCCGCCACGCCCCGATTGTCATAGGGCGCCGACAGCCAAATGGCGCTCACGCCCAAATCCCGCAGATACACCATCCGCGCCGTCACCCCGGCCAGGTCGCCGCCCTCATACTGCCCGCTCGCCCCGCTGCCGTTATCGCCGCTGACCCCCGG
>CAZNZH010000497.1:0-4768 GCA_964577445.1 uncultured Myxococcales bacterium | reverse complement strand
AACGACGCGCTCTCGCGTGACGCGTCGCGCACGGACACGCTGTTCAACCTGTCCTTCGCGTTCGCCCAGGCCGGCAAGACCAAAGAGGCGATTCTGCACCTGGCGGCCTACGTCGCACACGCTGATCCCATGACGGAGAAGGCCAACCTGCGCGTCGCGCGCGGGCTGCACGAGTCCCTGATGCAGGATCAGGACCGGGCTCGCCGTGAGGCCCGCGCTCTCAAAGAGCAACAAGAGCAGCAGAACAAGCAGCCTGAGCAGGCCGAATGACCGGCCCCCGCGCGACGTGCGCGGGATGGCTGACGGCTCAGCACTCTCGGCGGGGTGGCCTTACTGCCCAGCGGTTTCGCGGTTCGGTGGCGAGGACGCGACCCTGAGTGGACGGCTGGTACCGCGTCCAATCGGCGCTGATCGCGGCCGTCATCTGCTTGGCCCTGGCGATCCATGTGCTCATCCGGGCGCGGCGCAACGCGCTGTGGCAGCGCTTCGCCTGGTTCAACTTCAACCTGGTCGTGTACTTCCTGGTTGACGCGCTCGCGCTGTCGGAGGCGCTGGGCCCGCGGATGGCGCAGTCCGCCCGCGCGATGGTGGCCAGCTTGCTGCCAGCGACCTGCGTGTCCTTCTTTCTCAGCTTCGCGGCCGAGCCCAGCCGCCGAACCCGCGTCCTCCGCACCGGCGCGCAGCTTCTGAGTCTGGGCCTCTTCGCGGCGTTTGTGCTGGGCTGGCCCGAGTCCCCGGTCGCGCGCCAGTGGATGCTCTTCGCGGGCCTCGCGCTGGCCCTCGCGGTCTCGCTGGCCCAGATGGTCCTGCGCCACCGCAGCCTGGAGTCGCGCGTCGACCGCACGCGCCTCAAGTACGTCACCATCGCCAGCGCCGCGGTCTTCTCCCTGCTCCTCTTCGAGCTGGTCCCCGGTCTGCGCGTCGCCTCGGTCGCGAACCTGCTGACCGCGCTCTACATGTACTTCATGTTCCAGCTCGTCACGCGGCGCCGGCTCATCGACATCTTCGAGTTCCTCGGTCGCTTCGTGGTGCTCGCGGGCTTCGCCATCGTGCTCAGCGCCATCTACGTCTTACTGGTCGCGTGGTGGCGCCACGACTTTGGGCTCTTTCTCTTCAACACGGCCATCGCCGGCGTCGTCATCGCCATCCTCTTCGAGCCGCTGCGCGCGCTGGTCGAGGAGAAGCTCAACCAGATGGTCTTTCGCGAGAAGTTCGAGTTCACCCAGCAGATCGACGCCGTGCGCGGCGGTTTGGCGAAGATCATCGACGTCGGCGAGCTGGCCGCCGCGCTGATGGCCCACCTCGAGGGGTCCCGCCGCGCCACCCACGCCGCCTTCTACCTCGTCGACGAGGACGGGCGCGCCTACTCGCGGCTGGCTCATATCGGCAGCCCGCCCACCCCGAGGCTGGACGCGGTCACGGCGCGGCTCTTTCTCAACCGGCTGCTCGAACAGAAGCTCCTTCCGGTCGAAAACCTCGAAGCCGAGCGCGCCGAGCTCGCCAAACGCGGCACGGTCGAGGAGCAAGCCCAGGTCGAGGTCCTCGACGCCCTCATCCAGACCATGGACGAGCTCCAAGCGGCCCTCGCCATCGCGCTGATCTCGGGCGACCAGCTCTTGGGCTTCCTCACGGTCAAGGACGAGCGGCTGCGCGAGGCGTTCAGCTCCGACGAGATCAAGGCGCTCATCGGGCTGGCGGCCCAGGCGACGATCACCGTGGAGAACTCGCGTCATTTCGACCGCATCCGCGAGCGCGACCGGCTGGCCGCCCTCGGCGAGATGGCGGCTGGCCTCGCCCACGAGATCCGCAATCCCCTCGGTTCCATCAAGGGCGCGGCGCAACTGCTCGCCGAAGACCCCCACGCCGAGGGCCCCTACCTGGGCGTGATCACCGAAGAGGTCGAGCGCCTCAACGGCGTGGTCAGTCAGTTCCTCACCTACGCTCGCCCCATGAAGGGGACCGGCGAGTGGGTCGACGTGAACCAGGTGCTGGCGCGCACCCTCACGCTCCTCAACGCGGCCGAACATCCCTGTGAGATCGAGCTGATCGCGGCGCCGAATCTCCCCCAGGTGCGCTCGGAGCCCGAGCTGCTCCGGCAGGTCACGCTCAACCTGGCCAGAAACGCGATCGAGGCGATGGGCGAGGCCGGCGGGCACCTGGTCATCTCCACCGCCCTGACTCGGCGCCGTCAGCCGGACACGTCGCGCGGCCGGTACCGCGGCGAGCGCGTGTCCTTCATCCGCATCCGCTTCGAAGACGACGGCCCCGGGATGCCGCCGGAGGTGCTGGAGCGCCTCTACATCCCGTTTTTCACGACCAAGCCGGGCGGGACGGGGCTGGGACTGGCGATCTGCCAGCGCATCGTCCGCAGCCTCGACGGGACCATCGAGGTCTCGTCGCGCCTCGGCGAGGGGACGACGTTCTCCATCTACCTGCCGGCCGCCGAGAGCTCACGCATCTCGACCTCCGCCTAGCGCGGTCCCGGGCGCGGTCCCGGTCATCGCGCCGGCCGACGATGGAATGTAGGCTGGGGTATCCAGGTTGTGGAACCTGAACCTCGGCCCTCAGGAGGCGATGATGATCGCGAGGAAAGGACTCGACGCGGCGGTTCTGGGTGCGTGCGCTGTTCTTGGCTTGATGCTGGTCGCCGACTCGGCGCGGGCGGCCGTGCCAGCGCGGCTGTGGACGGAGCGGTCGACGGCGACCCCCATCTCAGCAGACGCGCCCGTGAGCATGGGCACGTTCTCCCGCCTCTCCCGTGAGTTGTCGCCGTCGGTGTTGAACATCAGCGTGGTCGGGCGCGGCCGGCAGCGGATCATCCCGGGCTACCCCTTCGCTCCCCCGCGCGGCCGCGGCGGCCAGAGCTCGTCGCTGGGCAGCGGCTTCATCATCCACAAAGACGGCTACGCCCTGACGAACAACCACGTCATCGACGGCGCGACCAGCATCGAGGTGAAGCTCCACAACGACCACGTCTACGCGGCCCGCGTCGTGGGCACCTACCCGCGCCTCGACGTGGCGCTGCTGAAGTTTGAGCCGAAGGAGCCGCTGACCGTCGCCGCCCTCGGCCAGTCCGAGGCCATGCAGATCGGCGAGTGGGTCATCGCCATCGGCAACCCCTTCGGCCTCAACCACACGGTGACCGCGGGGATCATCAGCGCCATGGGCCGCCACGACGTACCGATCGGGGACTCCGAGCCGATGTACGCGAACTTCATCCAGACCGACGCCAGCATCAACCCGGGCAGCTCGGGGGGCCCGCTCATCAACGCGCGCGGCGAGGTCGTCGGCATCGTCACCGCCATCAACCCGCAAGCGCAGGGCATCGCGTTCGCCATACCCATCGACATGATCAAGACGGTGCTGCCGCAGCTCGCCGCGGGACACGTCGCGCGCTCGTACATGGGGGTGCGCATCGGGCCCGTCAGCGCCGCGCTGGCGAACACCCTGGGCATGGATCGCCCAGACGGCGCCGTGATCCGCGAGGTGTTTCAAGGGCAGCCGGCGGCCCAGGCCGGGCTGGCTCCGGGCGACATCATCACCCGCTGGGACGGGCAGGAGATCAAGCACTGGGAAGACGTCTCGTGGCTTGCGTCGACCGCCGGTGTCGAGCGCGCCATCGAGGTCGAGATCCGACGGGGCAAGGACACCCACAAGGTCAACTTGCACCTGGCCAACTACCCCGACGACGCCCGGGCTCAGGCGCAGGCGCAGGCGCCGGCTCCCGTGGAACAGACGCCGCCGCCGGGTGCGGTGCTCGGCGCGGTGGGGATGCGCATCGACGAGCTGCCCGCGAAGAGCCGCCAGGGCCTGCGCTTGCACAAGGGCGCCGGTGCCGTCGTGGTCGCGGTCGACCGCGGCAGCGCCGCCCAGCTCGCCGGTATCGAGGTGGGCGACGTCATCTTGCAGGTCAACTACGAGTCCATCGTCGGCGGCGTCAACGACGTCAAGGCGAAGGTCCAGTCGGTCGGCAAGGGGGAGGTGCTCTCCTTCCTCTTGCGGCGCGGGGACCGTCAGATCTTCTTGGCGTTTAGCCGCTGATTGGCGGCGGCGGACGACGCTCAGGACGCGGGGACCTTCTTCCAGTCCGCCATGAACTTGTCGAGGCCGATGTCGGTGAGCGGGTGCTGGAAGAGCTGGTCGAGGACCTTGTGCGGGATGGTCGCGACGTGGGCGCCCATGGCGGCGGCCTGAGCGAGGTGCTGCGGGTGCCGCACCGACGCCACCAGGACCTGCGTCTCGAACTCGTAGTGCTCGTAGATCCCGAGGATCTCTTCGACCAGCCGCATGCCGTCCGACGAGACGTCGTCGAGGCGACCGACGAAAGGCGAGATGTAGGTCGCGCCTGCCTTCGCGGCGAGCAGCGCCTGGGTGGGGCTGAAGCAGAGCGTCACGTTGGTCGCGATGCCCTCGTTGTAGCAGGTGCGGCACGCCTTCAGGCCCGGCGGCGTCAGGGGCAGCTTCACGACGACGTTCTCGGCGATCGCGGCGAGCTTGCGCGCCTGACCCATGATCTCGTCGTAGGTCAAGGTGGTGACCTCGAGGCTCACGGGGCCGTCGACCACCTCGAGGATCGAGTCGATGACCTTCTGGAAGGGCTTGCCGGTCTTCGCGACGAGTGACGGGTTCGTCGTGACCCCGTCGCACATGCCCATGGACAGGGCGTCCTTGATCTCGTCGATATCGGCGCTGTCGATGAAGAACTGCATGGCGGACCTCCTCAGTGGTTGGGACCGAGGTGCTCATAGCCCAGCCGCGCCGCCGGGGG
>CAZNZH010000496.1:0-4770 GCA_964577445.1 uncultured Myxococcales bacterium | reverse complement strand
CCATCGACCGCGCCTTCCTCGCCCGCGCTTTGCACCTCGCCCACGGCTACGCGGCGGTGCTGCGCGCGGGGGCCGAGCCGTCGTTTCGCGTGGCGGCCCGCGAGACCTCGGTCAGCGTGCGCGTGGACGCCGAATCGGGAGTCACCGCCTGCATGATCGCCAGCTCGCGGCCCGGCGAGCGGCTGGCGGCGCTGTTGAAAGCCTACGACCGCGACCCCGGCGGCTTCGTGCCGGCGCGCGAGACCCAGGGCAGCTTCCTCATCTGGGACCCGAAGCGGCGCCAGATCCTGCTGGGGCGCGACCGCACGGCCTGCTACCACCTCTACACCGGCTATAGAGACGGCGCGCTCTACGTCGCGACCGGTGTCGAGCCCTTTTTGGGGACGGTCTCGACCCGCTTCGACCCCGTGGGCCGCGACCTCTTCTTGGCCTTCTCGAGCCCGGTGGCGCCCTTTCCGATCTACCACGGCATCCACCCGCTCTTGCCGGGCCGCTACCTGCGCCTGGACCCGGCGGAGCTGCTCAGCGAGCCCGACCTCCGCGCGTCAGAGACCTTCTGGCAGATCGAGCGCGCCGAGGTCCCCGGCGACTACGACGAGGCGGTGAAGCGCTACGGCGAGCTCTTCTTGGAAAACGTCTCCGGCCACCTCCAGGGCAGCACGGCGGGCGTGATGCTGTCGGGCGGCAGCGACAGCGCGTGCGTCGTCGGGGCCCTGGCAGCGCTGGGCGTCCCCGAGGTCATCTGCGCCCACATGCGCATCGACGGGCATCAGGACCAGGAGCTGGGTCTGGTCGAGGCCCTGCGCGCTCGCTTCGGCTTCGCGCTCGACATCGTGCGGCCCAGCGACTTCAAGGGCGACTGGCTTGAGCACGTGCGCGAGAGCGTCCAATGGCACCTGCCCGGCAGCTACGACACCTTCCCGACCTACCGCCTGATGGGCCAGCGCCTGGGCGAGCGGGTGGCCCCCGGCAGCACGGTCTTCAACGGCGAGATGTGCCTATTGGACCAGGGGTTTTCTGACGCGGCCGACGCCAAGCGCGGGCTGAAGCGCTGGCTCTACCGGGGGCGCGGTCGAGACCTCGCCCGCGCTCCCAAGCTGGTCCCTCACGCCCTTCAAAAACTGAGTCGCCGCCTGGGAAAAAGCGAGACGATGCCCGCGGCCATCGCCGAGACCGCGCTCGAGCTCTTACACGCCGTGGGCCGCCCCGAGTACTGGTTCGCCGGCATGAAGGTCGGCGGCAAGGGCTACCCCGGCGCGCCGAGCGCCATCTACCGCTTCAGCCAGCAGGCGCCCTGGGACACGCCCAACGCCGTGGTCGACGGCTTCTTCACCGACTACGCCGCGGCGCTGACCGGCCCGGCCTGGCGCGAGAGCGTCGCGACCATGGCCAACGCCTGGTACTCCGAGTCGTCGAACTTCACGATGCCGCTCTACGCCCTGGGCGCGGCCGACCTCAGCCTGTGCTTTCCCTTCAGCGGCGTGGGCCTGATGGACTTCGCCGCCTCGCTGCCGGCCGAGTGGGCCCAAGACAAGCGCATCCAAAAGGACATGAGCCACCGCGTCTTGGGCCTGCCCAAAGAGGTCGCCTACTTCCAAAAAGACCACACCCACGCGGTCAACTACGCCCGCCTCGTCTACCCCGAGCCCATCCAGCAAGCGATCATCGGCGCCATCCGCGCCCACGACTACGGCCCCATCCAGCCCGCGGTCACCCACCGCATCGAGCAGCTAGCGCGAGGCGAACGCCAATACAGCGTCGTGATGTTCGCGCTCTACTGCCTCAGCGTCTACGCCGACGAGCTGGGACGCGAGCCGTGATCGCTTCGCGAAGTGTCCGAGCCGAGCGCGTTGTCGGCTCGCCGCGCCACGCCAGCAGACGCCTACCGACGTTCCCCGTTCTTGTCCCACACGATCGCGCGAGGTAGAATTCCACCATGGCACTGAGCATCAAGAGCGCGACCGCGGAGGAGTTGGCGCGGGAGCTTGCGCGCGTCACCGGGGTCTCGATCACCCAGGCGGTGACCGACGCGTTGGAGGCGCAGTTGGCGCGGGCCTCCGGGGAGCGGCGTCGCGTCGACATGGCGAGAGTGCGCGCGATCCAGGAGCGGGCACGAAGTTGGGCGGTCGCTGACACACGCAGCAGCGACGAGATCTCCGACGAGCTTTGGGAGACGGACTGACACATGGGCCCGCCCCTGGTCGTCGACACCTCGGTCCTCATCGCCATCTTGGCGAGCGAGCCGGAGGCCGACGCGCTGACTGACGTCTTGCGCGACGCCAGCTCCATCTGGATCGGGAGCCCGACGCGGCTTGAGGCGGGCATCGTGGCGATGCGGCGCTTTCCCGAGTACGGGCTTGTTGGCCTTGCCGAGCTGTGTGCAGCTCTCGCCGTCGACACGGTCGGGTTCGGCCCGCGGCACGCCGCGGTCGCCGAGCAGGCGTATCAGCGGTTCGGCAAGGGGCGCCACCCGGCGGCGTTGAACCTCGGTGATTGCTGCGCGTACGCCGCGGCCCGAATCGCCGAGCGGCCGCTGCTGTATAGAGGCAGGGACTTCAGCCAGACGGATATCTCCACGGTCCCCTGGGCCAACTCCGGTGGTGTTTCGGGGACCTCGCGCTGAAGAGCCGCGGGCGAGGGCCGAGCACCGCTTGGCCACCGGCGTCCGTTGAGGCTTTAGCTCGCGGGTGGCCGGAGTCTTGCGCTGGCCCCGTCGAGTGGGCCACCTTACGGTGCGTAAGGAGAGAGCCATGGTTGCCCAAGCCACTTCAAAAATCACCAGCAAATCCCAGGTCACGGTGCCGGCGCGGATGCGGGATGCGCTTGGTTTGCAGGCGGGGGACAGCCTCGTCTGGACCTATCGCGAGGATGGCGTCATCGAGGTGCGAAAGCAGGGCGCGGGCCGGCTTGAGGACTTGATCGGGATGCTCGGTCCGGCGCCGCGTTCGCTTACGATCGAGGGGATGGACCAAGCTCTCCTCGAATACTTCTCCAAGCGATGAGCCGGACCTGGGGGATCGACACCCACGTGCTGGTGCGGCTGCTGGTCATGGACGACGCGGAGCAGATGCAGGCGGCGGCCGATCGGCTCAAGGCCATCGACGCTGCGGGCCAAACGGTGGTCATCACGTCGGTGGTGGCCGCGGAGCTGTCCTGGGTCCTCGGCGGCGTCTACGGATTCACGCGAGCCGCGGTCGCCTCCGCGATTGAACGGCTGGCCAACACCGCGCCCTTTGTGTTCGCGGACCGGGAGGCGGTCTCAGAGGCGCTGAGCAGGTTCGCCTCGGGCAAGGCCGGATTCGCGGACTACTTGATCCTTGCGCTGAGCGAGGCGGCGAACGCCAGACCCGTGCTGACCTTCGACCGCGCGTTGGCGCGCGAGGGTGGCTGTGAGCTGCCCTGACAGTGCTCGCTCGTCCGCGAGCAGCGCAGGCCCTTATGCGCTGACACCATGTCGCTGCGCGGCTGCTTGCAGCTTCGACAAGGTCTCGTCCGGTGAGGTCAGGCCGTGGCCGAGGCGGCTCACCTGTGAGCGGCTGGCGTGGTCGTTCGTCACCACTCACGGCGGCTGGCCCGAGCGAAACAGAATCGAAACATGGGCGCTGTAGCTTCTCCCGAGTCGCGACGCGGAGAGCGGGTCAGCCCGATGCGTTTCCGACGAGCCGGCTCAACAACCGCACGGGAGAACGCCTCAATGGGAGCACGCGCCACTCGACGGGCGGGCGCAGCGGTCGCTGCCGCCGCGCTCATCCTCACCCCCTCGGTCGCCCTCGCGGCCGAGGGAGTCCCCTCCATCGACACCGGCACCACCGCGTGGATGCTGGTCTCCACCGCGCTGGTCCTGCTGATGGTCCCCGGCCTGGCGATGTTCTACGGCGGCCTCGTCCGCACCAAGAACGTCCTGGGTACGATGATGCACAGCTACGGCGCCATGGCGGTCATGGGCGTGCTGTGGGTGGTCTGCGGCTACGCGATGGCCTTCGGGCCGAACGTGCTCGGCGGCTGGACCGGCTACAACGGCGACAACCTCTTCCTGCTGGGCATCGACGAGTCGATCATGCCCACCCACGTCCCCGAGTATGTCTTCGCGATGTTTCAGGGGAAGTTCGCCATCATCACCCCGGCCATCCTCGCCGGCGCCTTCGCCGAGCGCGTGCGCTTTCGCGGCTACCTCGTCTTCATCGCGCTCTGGGGCGTGCTGGTCTACAACCCGCTCTGCCACTGGGTCTGGGCCGAGGGCGGCTTCCTCTTTGACGCCGGCGCCATCGACTTCGCCGGCGGCACGGTGGTCCACATCTCGGCCGGGATCAGCGGGCTGGTCGCCGCGCTCTACCTGGGCGCGCGCCGCGGCTACCCGAAGATCGCCATGCGCCCGTCAAACCTCGTGATGACGCTCATCGGCGCCGGCCTGCTCTGGGTCGGCTGGTTCGGCTTCAACGCCGGCTCGGCGGTCTCGAGCGGCCTGGACACCGCGCGTGCCCTGGCCGTCACCCAGGCCGCCGCCGCCGCGGGCGCCTTGGCCTGGATCATCATCGAGGCGCTGCACCACGAAAAGGCCACCAGCTTGGGCATCGTCTCCGGCATCCTCGCCGGCCTCGTCGCCATCACCCCCGCGGCCGGCGTCGTCCAGATCCCCGGCGCCATGGCCCTGGGCGTCGCCGCCGCCGCCGCCTGCTACGGCGCCATCCTGCTCAAAAATCGCCTGGGCTACGACGACAGCCTCGACGCCTTCGGCATCCACGGCGTGGGCGGCATCGTCGGCGCGCTGCT
>CAZNZH010000495.1:0-4774 GCA_964577445.1 uncultured Myxococcales bacterium | reverse complement strand
CACAGAGCGCCGGGTCTCGGTCCGTGTCACCAACCTGAGGACCGAGGTCCCCCGGGGCGAACGAGCCTGGGAATCGAGGTTCCACTACACGAGGTAGCGCGGGCGCGCGGCCATGACACCGTCGCGTTCCGCCTCCTGCACTCACCGCCTCCACCGGTACCGTCGACTGACGGATTTGAGGACCTCGTCCACCGATTTCTTTGACGGCCAGCGACCGGATGGGACCTGGCACTGACACTGACAAAAAACCTCGCGAAGCAATCTCCGCGAGTGCGACGGGATACCGCCCGCCCCGGTCGTGGAGATCGTCAGGACCGGAGCCCTACCGACCTCCGGGCGATCAAACTGAAACCGCAGACGAGGTCAGGGTGTTGACGCGGATGGCCGGGCCCATGGTCGCCGAGAGCGCGATGCTCCTGACGTAGGTGCCCTTGGCGCTGGAAGGCTTGAGCTTCACCAACGCGCTGAGCAAGCTCTCGACGTTCTCGGCCAGCTTGTCGGCATCAAAGGAGACCTTGCCAACGCCCGCGTGCACGATGCCCGCCTTCTCCACACGGAACTCGACCTTGCCGGCCTTGGCGTCGCGTACGGCCTGCCCTACCTCGAAGGTGACGGAGCCACTCTTCGGGTTCGGCATCAGACCGCGAGGTCCGAGCACGCGGCCGATACGGCCGACCTGGCCCATCATGTCCGGCGTGGCGATGGCCATGTCGAAGTCGAGCCAGCCGCCCTGGATCTTCGCGACCAGGTCCTCAGCGCCCACCTCGTCGGCGCCAGCCGCCTGGGCCTCTGCGGCCTTGTCGCCCTTGGCGAAGACGGCTACCCGGACGTCCTTGCCGGTCCCGTTGGGCAACACCACGGCGCCGCGGACCATCTGATCCGCGTGGCGTGGGTTCACCCCCAGGCGTACCGCCAGGTTCACGGTCGCGTCGAACTTGCCGTAGCTGGTCTCTTTGACCAGCGCGACCGCCTCGGCCAGGTCGTAGAGCTTGGATCGCTCCACCTTGCCGGCGGCTTCGCTGTACTTCTTTCCACGTCCCTTCATGGCTCAAAGCTCCTGGTGGTCCAACCGGGGTCGCCCCCTCCCACTGCCGTGCCGAACTCCCCCGCGCGGCCGATGTCGACCGCCGCGGCGAGGCCAAGCAAACATCTTAGACGACGTCGAGACCCATGCTGCGCGCGGTGCCCGCGATGGTGCGGCTCGCCGCCTCAAGGTCATTGGCGTAGAGGTCGGGGAGCTTGGTCTCCGCGATCTCTCGGACCTGGGCCTCGGTCACCTTGCCGACCTTGACCCGGTTCGGAATCGGCGATCCCTTCTTCACGCCCGCCGCCTTGAGCAGCAGCACGGGGGCTGGCGGCGTCTTGGTGATGAAGGAAAACGAGCGGTCGGCGTACACGGTGATGACCACCGGGGTCACGACGCCCGTCTGGGCCTGGGTGCGGGCGTTGAACTCCTTGCAGAACTGCATGATGTTCACGCCGTGCTGACCAAGCGCGGGACCGACCGGCGGCGACGGGTTCGCCTGGCCGCCGGTGACCTGGAGCTTGATGTAGCCGCTGATTTTCTTCGCCATCTCGTGTGCTCCTCGTCGGAACCGTCGCCGGTATCTCGTACCGCGCGGTCACCGCTGGGGCGGCCGGGGCCGCCTGCTACATGCGCTCGACCTGCATGAAGTCGAGCTCGACCGGGGTCGCCCGGCCGAAAATACTCACCAAGACGCGCACCTTCTGCTTCTGCGCCAGGACTTCCTCGACCACGCCGCTGAAGTTCAGGAAGGGCCCGTCGATGATTCGAACGTTGTTGCCTTCCTCAAACGCGATGCTGGGTCGCGTGTAGGTGCTGCCCTCTTCCACCTGCTGCGTGAGCTTCTGGATCTCGCGCTCGCTGATGGGCTTCGGGTGCTTGTCATCGCCGATGAACCCGGTGATGCGCTGGGTGTTCTTGACCAGATTCCACGTCTCGCCGTCCATCTCCATCTGGACGAACATGTAGCCCGGCATGAGCTTTCGCTGGGCTGTGCGCTTGGCGCCGCCCCGCAGCTCCACGACCTCTTCGGTCGGGACGAGGACCTCGCCGAAGCGCTCGTCGAGCCCATGGGTCTTGATATTCTCCACGAGGAGCTGCTTTGCGCGCGCCTCGAAACCGGAGAATGTCCCGACCGCGTACCATTTCATCGCCATCACCAGATACCTCACAAAGCCGCATTCCGCGGAGCCCGCGACCAGCTCAGACCTTGTAGACAAGCGCTGAAAGGAACGCCCAAACGGAGTCGAACAGGCCGAGGATCGCTGCGATGACGATGGTCACCACGATGACGACGATCGTGGACAGCCGCGTCTCCTGCCACGTTGGCCAGGTGACCTTCGACAGCTCGTTTCCAACCTCCATCGAGAACGTCGAGACGCGCTCGTGGCGGCGGAGATAGAGCGTAATCGCGATGGCGGTGACCAAGCCCAGCAGGTCGGCCAACCTGAAGTTGACGCCGATGAGCGGCCGATTGATCGCAGCGCTCACCAAGCCCATCGCCCAGCCGTAGAAGCTCGACAGAACCACCCACAACACCAGGCCGGCTCCGACGAACGCCATGTTCACGTAACGAGCGACACCCATCTTCCGGCCGTGCCCTGTGTCTTGAGGTGTCTTGAGTCCGGGGGGTCTGCCACCGCTCGGCGGCTTGAAGGCTCAAGTCTCTCTGAATTGATTATTGGCAGGCCAGGTAGGACTCGAACCTACAACACTCGGATTTGGAGTCCGATGCTCTACCAATTGGAGCTACTGGCCCAAAACGCTCTTCGAAGCGCGCGGTCGCCGCGAGCCGAAGACCCAAGGGGCGCGCACTTTACGGAGGGCCCTTCGAGACTGTCAAGCACTTTTCGTGCCGAAGCGCCAACTGCCGAGTCTTGCTGGGCTGTGTGGCGCTTCGTGGTGCGGCGGCGAGATCCCAAGGCCGACCGAGGCCGGACTACTTGATCTCGCGGTGGATCGTGTGGCGTTGGAGTGAAGGGTTGTACTTCTTCAGCTCAAGCCGCTTCGGCGTGTACTTCTTGTTCTTCATCGACGTGTAGCGGCTGGGCGTCAAGCCGAGCGGCCGCGCCTCCGTGCACTCGAGGGTGATGATCACCCGGTTGCCCTTCTTGGCCATCTCTCACTCTCCTCGAGTCTGTGGAGACGGGGCCCGCCCGCAGGCCGACCCCGCCCCTTCGCACTGCAAGCCACACCGACTGGGACTAGTCGATGATCTCTTCCACGACGCCGGCGCCCACGGTGCGACCACCCTCACGGATGGCGAAGCGGAGCCCCTTGTCCATGGCGATGGGGGTGAGCAGGTTGACCGTCATGTTGACCTGGTCGCCCGGCATCACCATCTCGACGCCTTCGGGCAGGTCGATCGTCCCGGTCACGTCCGTCGTGCGGAAGTAGAACTGGGGGCGATAGTTGCTGAAGAACGGCGTGTGGCGACCACCCTCTTCCTTCGTGAGGATGTACGCACCGGCCTTGAAGACCTTGTGCGGGGTGATGCTCCCGATCTTCGACAGGACCTGGCCACGCTCGACCTCGTCTTTCTTGATGCCGCGGATGAGCACGCCGACGTTGTCGCCAGCCTGACCCTGGTCCAGCAGCTTGCGGAACATCTCGACGCCCGTGACCGTGGTCTTGCGGGTGTCGCGGATGCCGACGATCTCGACCTCGTCGCCGACCTTGACGACCCCGCGCTCGATACGGCCGGTCACGACGGTGCCGCGGCCGGAGATCGAGAACACGTCCTCGATGGGCATCAGGAAGGCGCGGTCGACGTCGCGCTCGGGCTGCGGGATGTACGAATCCAGCGCCGCCGTGAGCTCGAGAATGCACGCGGCGTCGGGGTGATCCCACTTCGCGGCGTCGAGCGCCTTGAGGGCCGAGCCGCGGATGAACGGCGTGTCGTCGCCCGGGAACTCGTACTTGTCGAGCAGCTCGCGCAGCTCGAGCTCGACGAGCTCAAGGAGCTCCTCGTCGTCGACCATGTCGACCTTGTTGAGGAACACGACGATGTAGGGCACGCCGACCTGGCGGGAGAGCAGGATGTGCTCACGCGTCTGGGGCATCGGGCCGTCGGCCGCGCTGCACACCAGGATCGCGCCGTCCATCTGGGCCGCGCCGGTGATCATGTTCTTCACGTAGTCGGCGTGGCCGGGGCAGTCGACGTGCGCGTAGTGGCGCGCGTCCGACTCGTACTCGACGTGAGACGTCGAGATCGTGATGCCGCGCTGCTTCTCTTCGGGGGCCTTGTCGATCTCGTCGAAGGCCTTGACCTCACCGCTGCCATGCTTGCTCGCCATGACCTTGGTGATCGCCGCGGTGAGCGTGGTCTTGCCGTGGTCGACGTGGCCGATGGTGCCCACGTTGAGGTGCGGCTTCTTACGAACGAATTTTTCCTTAGCCATCTCTGAACTCCCTCTGCGCAGACGCCGCGCGCTCCGCGGACCGCGGACCCATCGGCTGTCGACCAACTTGATGAAATGAACTGTAACGACGTGGCGACTGTTTCGCCGCCTCGGGCCCACACACTGTGTTGAGTGGCGCCCCGATCTGGGATGCCGCTCGCTTGGAGCCTGCGATGGGATTTGAACCCATGACCTCTTCCTTACCAAGGAAGTGCTCTACCCCTGAGCTACGCAGGCAATAAGGATGCCCCTGCAGCCCGGACCGCGTGCCCCGGTCGCCCGGTGGAGCGGGAAACGAGGCTCGAACTCGCGACCCTCAGCTTGGAAGGCTGATGCTCTACCAACTGAG
>CAZNZH010000494.1:0-4793 GCA_964577445.1 uncultured Myxococcales bacterium | reverse complement strand
CCCAGCGCGGCGAGCGCCATAAGCCGTAAGTCCAATAAGCGCGGGATGTTAAGGGTGGCCGTCAGCACCTCGCGCAGCGCGGCCTCGCGCTCCTCGGCCGGCGCCGCCTGTAGCCACCGCGCCAGATGCACCCCGGCCTGGGCGTCGTCCGGCGGGCGCGACCGCTG
Source organism: uncultured Myxococcales bacterium (assembly GCA_964577445.1). Lineage (GTDB taxonomy): Bacteria > Myxococcota_A > UBA9042 > PHBI01 > JACKFB01 > JACKFB01. The sequence goes on along the minus strand of CAZNZH010000494.1, from coordinate 4,626 downwards.
GTAGGCCTTCGCCAGCGCCCGCTCGGCCGCCCGTTGAACCCCGGGCTCGTCGGACGCCGCCGCGCGCGCCAGCCACGGCAGCGCCTGCGCCGGGTCTGCCAGGCCGAGCCACCGCTGCCCGATGGCCAGCGCGGCCCCTGCCCGGTCGCTGCTGGCGGCGGCCCCGGCGAGGGCGGCTTGCTCCTCCGGCACATGCCCCGCCGCTCGCTCCGCGTCCGCGATGAGCAAGGCGGGGCCCACGCTCTTCGGGCTCAGCCGCTGGGCGCGCCTGCCCAGGGCCAGGGCCCGCCGGTCGTCTCCGTAGCGCCACCACGCACGACCCGCCGCGACCAGCGCGTCCGCGTCGTCGCCCACCGCGGCCACGTAGCCCTCCAGGACCTCGTTTCGCCGCGCCACCAGCTTCTTCTTGCGGTGCAGCGCCTCCGCCAGCTCCAACCGCAAGCCGGCTGGGGCGCCCGCGCGCTCTGACGCCGCGCTGAGCACGGAGATCGCCTCGTCCAGCGCCCCCGCGTGGGCGAGCAGCGCCGCGCCCTCGGCCGCCGTCGCGACCGGATCGGCGGACGCGTCGACCGCGGCGGCGAAGACCCGCGCCATGTCCGCCCGCGCGCCAAAGTGGGCCAGGGTCTGGAGCCACGACTCCGCGTAGACCCACCGCCCGGGGGCCTGCGCCGCGGCCTCGGCGTGAAGGGCCAGCGCCTGGTCCCGATCGCCCCGGTCGCGCAGCGCCAGCGCACCGCGCGCCAAGAGCTGCGCCCGCTCGACCCCCGCTGGTGCTAGCGCGGCGGCGCTTCGATACGCCGCCACCGCCGCGTTCGGCCGGCCAGCGGCCGCCGCCACCTGCGCCGTCGCCTCGAAGCCCGCGAGATCGCGCGTCGCCACACGCTCCCACGCCGCCAGCGCGTCCTCCGCCGCGCCGTGACGCGAGACAAAGCGGGCCGCGCTGACCGCCCGGCCCTCCCCCGGCGCCCCGCCCTCAACCCACTGCGCCAAGAGCGCGCCCCCCGTGCGCGAGTCACCGCTCAAAATGCGAGCCCGCGCCTCGCTGAATCGCAAGGCGTCGGCCGGCCCCCCCGCGGCCCGCGCCATCGCCACGGCCTGTAGCGCCGCCGCCCCATCGCCCGCCTCGACCAGCCGCTCGGCGACCTCCAACCCGACCCTCGCCCGCCTGTCCCGCGACCGCCGCGCCACCTCGGGCAGGCGCAGAGACAGCTCTTTGAGCACCGCCATCGCGGCGTGAGGGCGCCCCGACTCCACCCGCTGGCTCGCCACCGACAAGAGCGCCGCCCCCCATTCCTCGGCGATGGCGTCCACCGCCTGCGGCCAGCGTAGCGCGACCTCCTCGTATTGAAGGGCTGCGCTCTCGAAGTCCCCGGCCGCCGCTCGGAGCCGCGCCGCCACCACCGGCGGCCCCGCCAGATCCCCGTCCAGCGCCATGGCCCGCCTCATCGCCGCGAGGCCCGCCGCCGGCTCATCGCCAGCCACCTGGGCCGCGGCCAGCTCGGCGTAGCGCTCAGCGCTCGGCCCGCGCTCGGCGATCTCCGCCCGCGCCTTGACCGCCGCCCTCGCCGGGTCGCCGGGCACCGCGGGGACACGCGCCTGCCGGGCGGCACCTCCGCAGGCGCCCACGCCGACCCACGCGGCCACCCACAGGACGCCCGCCAGCCTCATCGCCGGCCGAGCACCCGGGCCGCTTCCGGTGCGAAGTAGGTCAGGATCATGTCCGCGCCAGCCCGCTTGATGCCGACCAGCGACTCCATCATCACCCGCTCGAGATCCACCCAGCCGCGCTCGGCCGCCGCGTGCACCATCGCGTACTCACCGCTGACCTGGTAGGCGGCGACGGGCAGATCGGTCAGCTCGCGCACCATGTGCACGATGTCGAGATAGGGCATGGCGGGCTTGACCATGATGATGTCGGCGCCCTCCTCCTCGTCCAGCGTCACCTCCCGCAGCGCCTCGAGCGCGTTGGGCGGATCCATCTGGTAGGAGCGGCGGTCGCCGAAGGCCGGCGTGCTCTCGGCGGCCTCGCGAAAGGGCCCGTAATAAGCCGAGGCGTACTTGGCCGAGTACGCCATGATCGGGATCTCCTCGTAGCCCTCCTCGTCCAAGGCGTCGCGGATGACGGCGACGCGGCCGTCCATCATGTCGCTGGGCGCCACCATCGTCGCGCCGGCCTTCACGTGCGCCAGCGCCTCCTTGGCCAGCAGCTCCAGCGTCGCGTCGTTGAGCACCTGGCCCTTGTCGACGAGGCCGCAGTGGCCGTGGTCGGTGTACTCGCACAGGCACACGTCGGTGATGACCGCCATGTCCGGCGCGGCGTCGCGGATCTTGCGGATCGCTTGCGGGACGATGCCGTCCAGCGCGTAGGCGGCGCTGCCCACGGCGTCCTTGTGGGCCGGGATGCCGAAGAGGATCACCGCCTGGATGCCGAGCTCCCACGCCTCGCGCGCGGCCTCGGCGGCCTCGTCGGGCGACATCCGAAACTGGCCCGGCATCGCGCCGATGGGCCGCCGGACGCCTTGGCCCGGCTCGACGAAGAGCGGCCAGATCAGGTCGTGGGGGGTGAGCGTCGTCTCGCGGCACAGGGCCCGGAGCGCGGGGGTCTTGCGGAGGCGGCGGGGGCGGGATTGCGGGAAGGCCATCGACTCAACCTCCAGACAGGCGCTGGGAAACCGCAGCGGCCAGCCCCGCCATCGTATGGGTTTCAGCCGTCACCGCAACGTCGAACCCGCGGGCCAGGGCGTGCTCGGCCGTGGTGGGGCCGATGGCGGCGACGGGGATGGCGCGGACGTCGCGGCCCGTGGCGGCGAGGGCGTCGTAGAGCGCGTCGACGGCGCTGGGGCTGGCCACCGCGATGAGCGAGAGGCCCTGCTCCATAGCGCTCTCGAGGCGCGGGCCCGCCATGGGGTCGGCCTCCGTCACGTACGCGGCGACCTGCTGCACGTCGGCCCCCAAGGCGCGCAGCCCGCCGGGGACGACGTCGCGGGCGGCTTGGGCGGCGGGGAAGAGGAAGCGCCGGCCGCGGACGCCGACCCGCGCGGCCAGGGCGACGAGGTCGGCACCGGTCGCGGGGTCGGCGACGAGATCGGCGCCCAGCGCCAGCACCTCGCGCATGGTGCCCGCGGTCGCGGGGCCCACCGCCCAGGTCGTGACCCCGGCGAGGGTGCGCACGTCGCGCCCGGACGCCACCAGCGCGGCCGCGAGGGCGTGGACACCGTTCTGGCTGGTCAGCACCAGGTCGGTGAAGCCGCCCGCCCGGACCGCCTCCGCCAGCGGCCGGCCGCCGTCCACGGGGGCCTGGCGCGTCAGCGGCACATGGACCACGGCGGCCCCGAGGGACTCGAGGGCGTCGAACTCGTCGACATCAGCGCGCCCGGAGCGCGTCACGCCCACCACCTCGCCCATGAGCGGGCGGGTCTCAAACCACGCGAGGGTGTCGCGGTAGGCCACGACCTCCCCGACCACCACGACCGCGGGCGGGCGAAACGCGGCCGCGGTGAGGTCGGCGCTCAGTCTTTCGAGGGTCGTGACCAGCGTCTTCTGCCGCGAGGTCGTGCCCCAGCGGATCGCCGCGACCGGGGTGTGGGGCGCGCGCCCGCCGCGCATCAGCGCCGAAGCCCAGCGCTCGGCCTCGAGGACGCCCATGAGGACGACCAGGGTCCCGCCGATGGCCCCCAGAGCCTCCCAGTCCACGCGGTCCGCGCCGGCGCCGCCGCTCCCGCGACCGCCGTCGGACGGGTCCCGCTCGTGGCCGGTCACCACGGTGAAGTGGCTGGCCGCGTCCCGGTGGGTCAGCGGCACCCCGGCGAAGGACGGCACGGCCGAGATGGACGACACCCCCGGCACGATCTCGAAGGGGACGAGGGCCTCGACGCAGGCCTCCACCTCCTCGGCGCCGCGCCCAAAGATCAGCGGGTCGCCGCCCTTGAGCCGCACCACGCGCGCGCCGCCGAGGGCGCGCTTGACCAGCAGCCCGTTGATGCGCGCCTGCTGAGACAGCCCCCCGCCCGCGGTCTTGCCGACGTGGATCCGCTCTTGTCCGGGGACGTCCACGCTGGCCAGGAGCGCCGGGCTGGCGAGGCGGTCGTAGAGCACGACGTCGGCGCGCTCGATGGCCCGGCGCCCGCGCAGCGTCATCAGGCCCGGGTCGCCTGGGCCGGCGCCGACGAAGCTGACGAAACCCCGGCCGGCGCCCTCAGCCACCGGCGCGCTCCGCCGCCCTGAGGGCCTCCATGATCTCGCGCCCCCCGGCAGCCAACAGGCGCCGCCCCAGGGTGTCGCCCAGCGACGCGGCCTCGGAGCGGGGCCCGGCGAGCTGGTCGCGGACGAAGGGCCGGCCCTCGGGCGCGCCGATAAACCCTGCGATCGCGAGCTGGTCGCCGTCCACGGTCGCGTAGGCGCAGGCCGGGACCTGACAGCCGCCCTCGACCGCCCGCAAGAACGCGCGCTCGGCCGTGGTGGCGGCGAGGACGTCGGGATCGGTCAGCTTCGCCAGGAGCTCGCGGAGCGCGGTCGCGTCCTCGCGCACCTCGATGGTCAGCGCGCCCTGCCCCACCGCGGGCAGCATGTCGCGCGATGGGTCGAGCGGCCGCGAGATGCGGTGGCCCAGGCCGAGGCGACGCAGCC
>CAZNZH010000493.1:0-4803 GCA_964577445.1 uncultured Myxococcales bacterium | reverse complement strand
AACCCCTCGATTCGCGTGTCCCAGCCTGGCTTCCACGCGTGATCGAGCTTCGCCAGCGCGCCGTAGAGCCCGCGGTCGTAGCGGAGCAGCGTCACGCCCTCAAAGACCGTGCGGATGTTACCGATCTGTAGCTTCGAGCGGTCCGCCTCGACCAGCACCCACACCGGCCCGCGGGCGCGGACGGTCTGGTCGTCGTCCGCCGCGTCTCCGAAGAGCGGATACTCGCGCGCCGGGTCGATGATCTGGTCGTAGAAGGACTCAAACGCCGCGCGGCGCGCCGAGTCGACCTGGGCCGACAAGAAGACGTGGCGCGCGAGCTTGCCGCCCGGGACGCGACCGCGGAAATGCAACACGCCGCGACCGCCGAAGAAGTAGTCGCCCGCGGTGAGCTCGTCGTTGGTGGCGCGCTCGGGCAGGTGGGCGTCGAGCTCGCCAGCGGCCCCGTCCGCCAACGCCAGCAGAAAGAAGGCCCGGCGGCTGACGCTGACCGGGCGGCGGACGGTCGCCCGGTGGCCGGTCGGGTCGGTGGCCACGACCAGGACCTCGGCCTCGCCATCGCTGAGGTCGACCAGCTCGCCGAACTCCCCGTCGCGGTCGACGGGCGCCGGGCGCCCATTGATCGTCAGGGTGTTTCGCGGGTGGGTGCGGCCCGAGACGAAGAGCCGCGGCCAGTCGAGCGGGTCCTCGCTTCGGGGCAGGCGCACCGAGAGGTCGCCGGCGGTGACCTCCGACGGCGCTGGCGTCCGGACGGAGCTGGCCTGGGGCATGATGAGCGGGTCGCCCAAAGCGCGGCGCAGGGGACCGCCGCCGAAGCGCCGCAGCGGGTCAGCGGCGGCGGCCTCGATGGGCGAGGACGCGAGGCTGGCGATGTCGACCCACGCCTCGTAGACCGCGCCGCCGCGGGCGGTGAGCTGGACCAGCAGGCGCCCATCTTTCGGGCGATCCACGCTGCGCACGAAGCGACCGCCGGAGCCCACGATCGCGTCGAGCCGCTGCACGCGGACGCGCGCCCGGACGTCCTCGCGGGGCAGCGGCGCGCGGTCGGCCGCGTCCACGGCGTCGAGCACGACCAGCTCCACCCGCCGGTTTAGCCCGCGGTTTCGGTCGCTGATGTTGGGCACGCGCGGCTGGTAGGGGCCGAAGCCGAGGCCCAGGACGCGGTCTCGCGGCACGCCGAGCCCGCGCGCCAGCTCCTCAGCGGCGACGAAGGCCAGCTTGCGGCTGCGCGACAGCTCGTTGACGGCCACGCCCTGGTCGTCGGTGTGGACCTCGACCACCAAGCGGCTCAGGCGATGGCGGCGCAGGACCGTGCGCAGGGACTTCGCGCCGTCCAGCAGCTTGCGCGCCGGCCTGCCCTCGCCGCTGAAGAGCTCACCGTCGAGCACCGCATGGGCCAGCACGCCCGCGTCGCGCGCGCCGAAGTGGACGCCGAAGCTCACCGCCGCGCTGGCCGCACGCACCCCGTCGCCGTCGGTCACGACCAGGCGCGCCCGGTAGCGTTCGCCGCGGGTCAGCACGCTCAGCGCGCCGGCCGGGCCGGTGCCGTCCCAGGCGACGCGCTCGGGGGGCGCCCCGTCGCCGCTCAGCTCGCGCACGGGCCGCTCGGCCTCCGCGTCGACCCGCGAAATGACCAGGCGCCACCTCGCCTTCGGGCCGCTGGCCCCGCCCGCCAGCCGGAACTGTAGCGGCGTCTGGAGCGGCCCGGCCCACCACTGGAGGTTCGGCGCCTCGGTCACCGGAGCGCCGCCGGGGCCTTCCAAGACCAGCTCGGCGCGGGCTGCCGGCAGCGGGTGCCCGTCGACCCACGCCTCGGGGGGGGCCACGCGGCCGCTCACCGTCACGACCGGGAGGGCCTCGGTCACCGCCGGCGCCAGCGCGTCCCCCGCCGCCCCGTCGGGCCCCACGACGGACGCCGGGCCGGCGAGCACGAAGTCACAGCGCACCGGAAAAGTCAGCCGCGCGGGCAGGCCCGGGCTCAGGGTCCGCAGCGCGCGCTCGGTCTCGGTGACCGTGAACCCTGGCGGCAGCGTGGTGTGGTCGATCTTCACCAGGTGGACGCCGGGCCGGAACGCCTTCAGGTGAAAGCGCCCCTGCCGGTCCGTGTCCACCTCGTAGCCGTGGTCACCCACGACGCGGACGCCGCCCAGGCCCTCCTCGCCGGGGCCCCTCAGGCCGTCGCCGTCGCCGTCGCAGAAGACGTCGCCCAGCACGAGTGAGCGGTCGAGCTCCGGGGTCGCGTCGGGGTCCACGGCCGCACGCGCGGGGACAGCACGCCAGGGCGCCGCCCACACGAGCGCTATAAGCAACCAGCGACTCGACGACATGAGGCTCCGCAGCGACCGATTGTGCGCGCGAATGCTAACCCGGGCTCGTCGCGCCGACCAAAAGCGGCCTACTCGGGGTTGTATGCCGACAGATCGGTGACGAGTCCAACGCCGCTGGCTCCGCCGCCGGTGGCGCCGCCGCTGAAGAGCACCAAGCCGGTCTCCGTCGCGAGCGCCCGATGCCCGAAACGCCCCGCCGGCAGGTCGGGCACCACCGGGCATTTGGGGTCGGCGCAGGAAAACGCCACGGTGATAAAGGGCTTCAGGACGGTCTGCCCCGTCACGGCGTCGACCTCTGGCCGGAAGAACTGGTGGATGATCTCCAGGGTCTCCAGGGCACCGCCGCCGGTCCCAGAGCCGCCCGCGATGACCACCTCATCGCCACGCGCCAGGGTCGCCGTGTGGCCGCCGCGGGGGTGCGCCAGATTGAAGCCCCCCACGTTGGTCAGGAAGGCCGTGTCCGGGGTGGCCGCGTTGACGTCGTACACGTCGATCGCGTTGGAGGCGCCGGTGCGATCGAGGGTCGAGTAGCCGCCGACGATGTAGATCTTGCCCTGGCTCGGCACGTAGGTCGCGGTGAGCTGGGTGCGCGGCCCCTTGGTCAGGCCCCCGGGCTGCTGCAGCATCAGATCGGAGGTGATGTCGTAGACCATCGCGCCCGCAAGAGGTGCGGTCTCCGACTCGCCACCGACGATCAAGACCGCCGGACGCTTCGGCCCGTCCGGGTGCGACGGGTCGCGGGCGTCGAAGCGCTCGGCCGCGTGAAAGCGGCGCGACAGCCCGTCCACCAGCGGACGGGCGCCCCCCACCGTGCCGTCATACGGGTTCCAGACCTCGAAGGTCGGGTTCTCGTCGACGTCGCCGCCTACGAACAGGATCGTCAGGCTCGATTCGTCCAACATGGTCGCGGTGTGGCCGACGCGCGCCTTGGCCATCGGCGCCGCCAGCACCTGCGCCGGCGTGTCGCTGCGCGGGTCGATGACCTCGACCGTCGCCGCAGCCTGGCGCATGCCCTGGTTGGTCACCCAGCCGCCCGCGAGGAGCACCTTTCCATTGCCCAGCGCCGTCGCCGTGTGCCACACGCGCTGAAAGACCAGCTTGCCGCCGCTGACGCGGTGCGTGTTCGTGCGCGTGTCGATGGCCTCGATCGAGTCCAGCAGCGCGCTGAAGCCGTCCTTCGTCCACCACGCCGGGTTGCTGCCGTCGATGAGGCCGCCGCCAGCGATGATGATCTCGTCGCTGGCGGTCTCGGTCATGGTGTGCCCGACGCGGCCCGTGGTCAGCGACTGCGATTGGCGCGAGACGAGGCCCGTCAGCGGCACGATCGAGTTCACGTTGGCCATGAAGACGGCGAGATCTTGGGTCGGGTAGTCCTCGCGCACGGTCGCTGAGACGCTGCTGCCGCGGCTGATGAGCTGCACGGCGTTACCCGCGCCGTCGCCCGACCAGCCCTCGACCACGACCTGCCGCGGGGCGTTGGTGGCGCTGAACGGGATCGCGTTCACCGTGGCGCTGCCGCCGCCGGGCGTGAAGGGCACGAGGTTGGTCACCCCCTGCTCGCCCAGGTCAGGACCCAGCACGCGCATGTAGAGGAGGTCGACGCCCACGTAAGGGCTGGGTGCGGCCGGCGAGTCGTAGAGCTTGACGCGGAGGCCCTCGGGGGAGGAACCCGTGCTGTCCGAATCACACGCTGCGAGCGAGCAAAAAGCCACGCCGAGCAGGGCGCCGGCGGCCGGGAGCTTCCAGAGCATTGCCTGCGAAATCGGGCGCATCGCCAGTCCCCCTACCACGTGACCGTCGTACCGAAGCCGGGCGGATTTCCCGAGCCGCTGTCTTTGGTCAGCAGCACCGCCGCGACCACGCCGCCGGCCACCGCGGCACCGGCCAGGCCCACCAGCACCCAACGCCACGCGCGCTTGCCGGCGCTGCCGCCAGCGCGCGTCGCCACGAGGTCGGCGTCGGTGTAGTCGCCGTAAGTGCCGCCACCGAGGCCCAGGTCCGCCGTCGAGACGGGGGCAGGGCGGACCACCGAGGGCTCCGGCTGGGTGACCGGCGCGGGCTCAGCGATGGGGCTGGGCTGGCCGACCGGCGCGGGCTGCGCCACCGGCGGCTGCACCACCGGCGGCGGTGGCGGCGCGATCTGGTCGTAGATGCGGCTCCGCCCACGCAGGACTCGCGCCTCTGGGAACGCGGCGATCGACGCGAGCAGCTTCTCCTCCAAGACCAACAGGTTCACCTGCATCGAGGCCAGCTCCGAGTCGATCTTGATCCACTCGAGCTCGGCGACCTGATCGGTCGCGGGGTCGAAGAGGAAGGGCGCGATCTCGTAGCCCTTGTCGGCCTTGCGCACGTAGGTCAGGACGATGGCCTGAAGCGCGTACTCGGTGGCGATCGCGTCCGCCAGCTTCAAAAACGGCGCGTCCAAGGCCCCCGTCGCCGCCGCCACGGCGAGCCCCTCCGGCGTCTGGGGCAACGCGAC
>CAZNZH010000492.1:2241-4822 GCA_964577445.1 uncultured Myxococcales bacterium | reverse complement strand
CGGCTCATGGACGGGTCGCTGAAGAAGGGCACGCGCATCCGGATGATGGCGACGGGTGCGGAGTACGAGGCGCTCGAGATCGGCGTGATGAGCCCGGAGATGACGCCGTGCCAGGAGCTGGTCGCGGGCGAGGTGGGCTACCTGATCTGCGGCATCAAGGACATCCGGGCGGCGCGGGTGGGCGACACGGTGACCGACGCCAAGCGGCCGGCCGCGCAGGCGCTGCCGGGCTTCAAGCCGGCGCAGCAGATGGTCTACTCGGGCATCTTTCCCATCGACGGCTCCGACTACGAGAACCTGCGCGACGCGCTCGAGAAGCTGTCGCTCAACGACGCCGCCATCGCCTGGGAGCCGGAGACCTCGACCGCGCTCGGCTTCGGCTTCCGCGTGGGCTTTCTCGGGCTGCTGCACATGGAGATCATCCAGGAGCGGCTGGAGCGGGAGTTCGATCTCGACCTGATCACCACGGCGCCGTCGGTGGTCTACAAGGTCACCCGGGTCGACGGCACCGAGATCACGGTCGAAAACCCCAAGTATCTGCCGGAGCCGGGCGAGATCTCGGTCATCGAAGAGCCGCTGTGCAAGGCGACGATTCACATCCCGCAGGAGTACGTGGGCGCTGTGCTGTCGCTGTGCGAGGAGCGGCGCGGCGTGCAGCAGAACATGAGCTACCTGGGCTCCAACCGGGTCATCATCACCTATGAGATCCCGCTGTCCGAGATCATCTTGGACTTCTTCGACCGCCTCAAGACGGTCACCCGCGGCTACGGCTCGCTGGACTACGAGCTCATCGGCTTCAAGGCCGACCGCTTGGTCAAGGTCGACATCATGGTCAACGGCGAGCGCGTCGACGCCCTGGCGCTCATCGTGCACCGCGACCGCGCCGAAAAACGCGGCCGCGATCTCTGCGCGAAGCTCCAGGAGATCATCCCGCGCCAGCAGTTCGAGGTCGCCATCCAGGCGGCCATCGGCGGCAAGATCATCGCCCGCGAGACCGTGCGCGCCTTTCGAAAAAACGTGACCGCGAAGTGCTACGGCGGCGACATCAGCCGAAAGCGCAAGCTCTTGGAAAAGCAGAAGGCGGGCAAGCGCCGCATGAAGCAGGTCGGAAACGTCGAGATCCCCCAGGCCGCGTTCCTGGCGATTCTGAAGACCGACTAGCGGCGGCGGGCGACGAGCGGGCCTAACCGGCTCCGCGGTAAAACACCGCCCTCCCAGGCCACGGCCGCCCCCTTCGCGAGGGGAAGGCGGCGCCCGGCGGGTGGCGAACTGGCCGCATCTGGCGAATCGGACTAAAACGCGTCCCCATGATGACCTCCATCGCCACCGTGGTCCTCTCAGCGCAGCTCGCCCTCTCCACGCCACCGCCTGCTGACGCAAACCGCACGGTCATCGCGCCTCATCGCGCCGGCAGGAGCGCCTTCGACAGCGATCGCAGCATCGGGTCGGTGGACGAGTCGCAGATCAGCGAAGACGTCGCCGTCGACGGACCGGAGGCCCTGGCGCGGGTCCCCGGCGTCAGCGTGCAGCGCACCACCATGGCCTCGGGCGCGCCGATACTGCGCGGCCTCGTCGGGCCGTCGAACCTGCTGATCATCGACGGCATGCGCTACGGGCTCAGCACCAACCGCACCGGGCCGAACCAATACATGGGCCTCATCGACCCGACCGCCATGTCGCGCATCGACGTCATCTTGGGGCCGAGCGCGCTGCTCTACGGGTCGGACGCCCTGGGCGGCGTCGTCGAGTACTTCACGCGCGACGTGCCGCCACACGACGGCACCGAGGCGTTCTTGCAGGCGCGCCTCTCATCGGCGGACCTCGGCGTCGAGGCGGCCGGCGAGCTGGCCGGGCGCTCAGGGCCCATCGGCGCCCGCGTGGGCATCGGCGTGCGCCGCCACGACCTGCTGCGCACCGGCGGGGGCGGCAAGGTCCCGCTGTCGGAGACGTTGCAAGTGGACGGGCGCGCCCGCGGGCGGCTGGACCTCGACGGCGGCTGGAGCCTCGCCACCGGCTGGCTCGCCTCGGTCGCCAAAGACATCGGCCGCATCGACGGCCTGGGCGCCGGCGACGCGCGGCTGACAGACACCGCCGACCACCTCGCCTGGGTCGCCCTCGAGCAGCACTCGGCAGGCCCCGGCTTCAGCGGCCGCATCCAGGTCGGCTACCACCAGCTCACCGAAGAGACCGACCGCGCCCGCTGCCGCACCACCGACGGCACCGTCGACGACCGCGACGGCTGCGCCGCCTTCGACCGCGCGCAACTGAGCTCCCGTGACTTCAACCGGGACCGGACCCGAGCGCTGCTCGCCACCGCGACGCTCTACGGCCGCTGGTTCGAGGACCGGCTCCGGCTCACCGCCGGCCTCGACGGGCGCCACGAGTGGATCGCCAGCCGAGCCACCCGCGCCCGCGCCGACGACGACTTCGTGCCCAAACCGCGCGACCGGGGCAACTTCAGCGACGGCTCACGCTACGGCGGCATCGACCTCTACTCGTGGCTCGAGGGCCGGCCCTACGTCTCGCCCGGCCGCGTCGAGCTGGTCCTGACCGGCGGCGCGCGCCTCGCCCGCGTCGCCGC
>CAZNZH010000492.1:0-2231 GCA_964577445.1 uncultured Myxococcales bacterium | reverse complement strand
ATGGTGCGATCACTTGGCCGGGACGGTTTCGCCCACCGGCGCGACCTTCGGCGCGGGCGCGCGGCTGCTCATCGCCAACACCGCCAACGTCTACTTCAACTGGTCACAGGGCTTTCGCTCGCCCAACCTCCAGGAGACCACCGTCCTGGGCGACACCGGCTCCACCTTCGAGCTCCCGAATCCCTCGCTAAAACCTGAGCGTTCGGACGCCCTGGAGGTCGGCCTCAAGCTCTTCGGGGCCGCCGGCGAGGCGCGCATCGCCGCCTACCAGAACACCCTGCACGACGCGATCGTCCGCGAGTCCGCCACCCTCGACGGCCAGTCCGAGGTGGACGGCAAGCCCGTGGTGCGCCGCACCAACGCCGATCGCGCCGTGTACCGCGGCGTCGAAGCGAGCGGAAAGACTCGCAATTTCGCGGGGTTTTCGCTTTTTGCCGCCCTGGCCTGGATACGCGGCGACGTGCACCCCGAGGGCGGCGACGCCACCCCGGCCCGACGCGTCCCGCCCTTCAACGCCCGCGGCGGCATCCGCTGGGAGCACCCGCGCCTCCGCGCCCACATCGCGCTGGTCGCCCGCGGCGCGCTGCGCCAGGACCGCCTCGAACCGGGCGACCGCAAAGATCTCCGCATCTGCGAAGACCCCGCGCGCCCCGGCCACGTCCTCGAGGGCGACTCGTGCGGCGGCACCGCGGGCTGGTTCACCATGGATCTCCGCGCGGGGCTCTCCCCGACCGAGCACCTGTCGCTGGACCTCGCCGTCGACAACCTGCTGGACGCCGCCTATCGCCAGCACGGCTCCGGCTTCGACTCGCCCGGCATAGACGCGCGCCTCCAAGCCCGGTACGACTTCTGACCCCGCGCCGCGAGCGCTCGGCCCGCTCGACGCTACCGACTTCGCGTTGACACCCCCGGAGCCGCGCCCTTATAAGCCGAGCCGGTTCACAGGTGCTCTCTCGACTCCTCGCAGGTTGGAGCCCGAATGACCCCAACCAAAGCGCGGAAACCCCAGGGCGACGCCTCCAAGCACGCGGTGCGGCGTGCGCGCGAGCTGGCCCGAGAGGCCGCACACCTCGTCAAGCGCAAGGGGCGCGTCGCCGGGCAGGCCGCCAGCCGCGCGGTCGAGAGCCGCATCGCCGCGCTCGACGCCCTGCTGCCCACCCGAGGCAAGCCGCGCACCGACGCCGTGCAGCTCGACGAGGCGACGACGGCGCTCGAGGCCGCGGTCGACCAGCACTTCGGCCGCTTCCGCAAGGGCATGCTGCGCGAGTACGTCGAGGCCATCGCCTGGGCCATCGTGCTGGCGCTGCTGATCCGGTCCTTCATCTTCGAGGCCTTCTCCATCCCCAGCGGCTCGATGCTGCCCACGCTCCAGATCGGCGACCGCCTCTTCGTCAACAAGATCGGCTACGGGCTCTACCTCCCGTTTTCGTCACACCGGCTGGTCCACTGGGACGAGCCCGACCGCGGCGACATCATCGTGTTCAAGTTCGACAGCCCCGGCGACAAGCACGACGGCGACGACTACATCAAGCGCGTCGTGGCGGTGGCCGGCGACCGCATCCGCCTCGCCGACAACGTCCTCTACGTCAACGGCGAGCCCGTCCCGACGCGCCCGACGGCGCCCGACGAGTGGATCAGCACGCGCGGGGTCGAGGCCGGCCGCTGCCCGGTCTACGACAGCGCCGAGGACGACCCCATCGACCCCAGCGGCACCTGCCCCTGCGTGCAGCAGGAGGAGACCGTCGGCGGCCGCAGCTACATCACCCAGCACATGGCGCCCGCCACGGGCCGATTCGCCGTGGGCGGCTGCATGAACATGCCCGACTGGCCACTGCGCGACGGCGGCGGCCGCTACTTCGGCGACGCCGCCTCCAACCCCGCCTGGCCCGACGTCGTCATCCCCGAAGGCCACGTCTTCGTCATGGGCGACAACCGCGACCGCTCCGAAGACGGCCGCTACTGGGGCCTGGTCCCCTACGACCACATCAAGGGCACCGCGTTCGTCATCTGGTACGCCCGCGACAAGTCCCGCATCCTCAACTGGCTGAACTAGGAGGCGAGGTGGACGAGCGCTTGCTTCTGGATGCCGGCGGCGTTCGGCGCGCGCTTCGTCGCATGGCCCGCGAGATCGTCGAGTCCTCAGGCGGCGTCGAGCAGACCGCCATCATCGGCATCCACACCGGCGGCGTCCATCTGGCCAGACGCCTGTGCGATCTCATCGCCCAAGACGA
>CAZNZH010000491.1:0-4825 GCA_964577445.1 uncultured Myxococcales bacterium | reverse complement strand
GCGACCCCGCCCCTGGTCACGTCGCAGCCGTCGCCTTTGGTCTCGCGGGGATGGCGCACACGCCCCTCAGCGCCCCAGGGCAACGCGCGGGTCGCCTCGGCGGGCGGGAGCGCCCGGGGCGGCACCAGCCCCACCTGCGCGCGGTAGGGGGCGCGGGCGCAGATGGCGAACGCCGCCGCGCCGACGGCCGGCCGCGCGCCGCGCCGCAGCACGCGCAGGATCTCACCGGAGAGGCGCCGCTTGCCCGCGCCCGAGCCCAGGTCGAGCACGGTCTCGCCCACTCGCAGAGGCGCCGAAGGACCGCCGCATCCGTGGTCGCGATCGAGCACCGCGGCCAGGATCGCCTCCAGCAGCGCCGCGTCATACCGGATCGGGCAGCGGAGGCTCTGCGCCTCGGGGGCGCGAGCGGCTTCGGCGCAGGGGGCGCGGACGGCCTGCTCGCGTTCGAGTGCGGCTGTCTTTGTGGCGAACATCGGCTCTATCTCCCGCTCGAGGCCCAGCCGCAGTCTCGCACATGGTCCGTTCGTCGGTTGAGTTCCTGTGGTGATCACCGCTTCACCGCGGCCGGCAAAGCAACCCGCCCCCACCGCCCCTGCCCAGCGACCGGGCCCGCGCGCGGTCGAAGGTGCTCCTGCCTCGATTGCGCCCCCGCCCCCGCGTCGATATGCTCCGGCCCGCGACGCGGCCTGCCAACGGGCCGGCGCTCGCGGGACCTACACATGGGCGAATATGGCGAGGTCGGGCGCACCCTGCTCCTGGGCATCCTGCTCGGGCTGCTGCCGCTGACGATCCCGCTGCTCATCAGCCCCCGCACCCGCGGCCGCGAGGCCGACAAGACCTACGAGTGCGGCATCGACACCGTCGGCACCGCCTGGTCGCGCTTCGGCCTCGCCTACACCCTCTTCGCCCTGGTCTTCGTCGCCTTCGAAGTCGATCTCCTCTACCTCTTCCCCGTCGCCCTGGTCCTCCGCGCCCACCACTGGGCCGGCGTGGCCTGGGTCGCGCTTTTCCTCGGCATCCTCTCGCTGGCGCTCGTGTTCGTCTGGCGAAAGGGAGTGTTTACATGGACCCTCGGGACGGAAGCCCCCCCGCACCCGACAGCGCAGCCCCCGCGCGCGAGCTGACGACGGCCAGCGTTCGTCCCACCCTCGTCCGCGCGGGCGACGAATCCGCCTCCGAGATCCCGCTCGAGGCCGCCCCGTACGTCCGCTTCGCCATGCTGGACGACCTGCTCAACGCCGCCCGCGCCAACTCGCTCTGGCCGATGACCTTCGGCCTCGCCTGCTGCGCCATCGAGATGATGGCCGCCGGTGCTGCCCGCTACGACCTCGACCGCTTCGGCGCCGGCGTCTTTCGCCCCAGCGCCCGCCAAGCCGACGTGATGATCTTCGCCGGCACCATCTCGCGGAAGATGGCCCCGGTGATCCGCCAGCTCTGGGACCAGATGCCCGCACCCAAGTGGGCCATCGCCATGGGCGGCTGCACCATCGACGGTGGCCCCTTCAAGTACCCGAATCAATACGCGATTGTCGAAGGCGCCGACCTCCTCGTCCCCGTCGACGTCTACATCCCCGGCTGCCCGCCGCGCCCCGAGGCCCTCATCGCCGGCATCCTGAAGCTCCAAGAGAAGATCAAGGCCGGCCGCCGCTTCGAGGCGCCGTGAGCGACGAGACCACCGCCGCTGAGGCCGCCTACCAGGGGCCCGCCGCCGATCTCGGGCTGTCCTTCGTCGCCACCGACTTCGCGGCCACGGGCTTTCACTGGCGCGCCACCGCCCAACCCGCCGATCTGCCAGCCCTCGCCGAGCGATTTCGCCGCGCCCGCTACGCCTTGGAGATGCAGACCGCCGAGGACCGCCGCCCCGATCTCGGCGTCCTGCGCCTCGTCACCACCTTCGCCCGCTTCCCCGTCGTCGGCGACCGCGCGGGTGTCGACCGCCACGTGCTCGTCGTCGACCTCGAGCCCGGCGCCACCGCCCCGTCGCTCTGCGCCCACTACCCCGCGGCCAACTGGATGGAGCGCGAGATCTTCGACATGTTCGGCGTCCGCTTCACCGACCACCCCGACCTCAAGCGCATCCTGCTGCCCGACGACTCCGATTTCCACGCGCTGCTCAAGGATTTCGGGCGCATCGACGGTACGGGCACCGAGCACGGCGCCAGCGGTACGGGCACCGAGCACGGCGCCAGCGGCACGGGCACCGAGCACGGCGCCAGCGGCACGGGCACCGAGCACGGCGCGGCCACGCCCCCGGAAGCGGCCCATGGCGACTGAGCCCACGCCGCCGCCGGACGGCGACACCTACTTCCTCAACATGGGGCCCCAGCACCCCAGCATGCACGGCGTGCTGCGCCTGCTGCTCGAGCTGCGCGGCGAGGAGATCGTGAGCGCTGAGCCGATCATCGGCTACGCCCACCGCGCCCACGAGAAGATGGCGGAGAACCGTAACTACCTGATGTTCCTGCCGAATACCTCGCGCGTCGATTACCTCAGCGCCATGATCTACAACTTCGCGTGGTGCGAGGCGATGGAGCGCATGAACGGCATCGAGGTGCCCGAGCGCGCGCTCTACATCCGCACCATCACGGCCGAGCTCAACCGCATCTCGAGCCACCTGCTCTGGTTCGGGACCTTCCTGCTGGACCTCGGCGGCGTGACGCCCTTTCTCTACTGCTTCGACGACCGCGAGGCGATCCTCGACCTGCTCGACACGGTCACCGGCTCGCGCCTGACTTACTGCTACGGGCGTTTCGGCGGCGTGACCATGGACGTCGACGCCACCTTCGTCGCCGGCACCCACGCCCTCCTGGCCCGGCTGCGCGCCCGCATGCCCGACTACAAGCGGCTGGTGCGCGACAACCCCATCTTCCGCCAGCGCTGCGAGGGCGTCGGTGTCATCGGGCCCCAGGTCGCCTTCGACTACGGCGTCACCGGCCCCTGCCTCCGCGCGGCCGGCGTGGCCTACGACGTCCGCCGCGCCGAGCCCTACTGCATCTACGACCGCTTCGAGTTCGACGTCCCCACCGCGACCCATGGCGACTCCCTGGACCGCTTCGACGTGCGCGTCCGCGAGATCGAAGAGAGCGCCCGCATCATCGACCAAGCGCTGGCCGGCCTGCCCGAAGGCCCCATCATGCCCGCCAAGCCCAAGAAGCGCTTCAAGCCCCCGGCGGGCGAGCTCTACTACGCCGTCGAGTCCGCCCGCGGCCACTTCGGCACCTACATCGTCAGCGACGGCAGCGAGACCCCGGTGCGCGTGAAGCTCCGCACGCCGTCCTTTTCGAACCTCTCGTGCATGCCCGACGTGTTGCGCGGCACCATGGTCGCCGACACCATCGCCATCGTAGGCAGCATCGATCTCGTCTTGCCAGAGGTCGACCGGTGACGACGCCGTATGCTGCGCCACACACCTTCGCCGAGCTCATCGGTCACCCCTGGCTCGCCAGCCTGCTCGGCGTCGGCGCGGTCATGGGCTTTTTGACCGTGAACGTGCTCTTCATGATCTGGGCCGAGCGCAAGGTCTCCGGCTGGATTCAGCGCCGCATGGGCCCCACCGAGGTCGGCCCCTTCGGCACCTTTCAGACCCTGGCCGACATGCTGAAGCTGCTCTCAAAGCAGCTCATCACCCCGGCCCATGTCGACAAGCCGCTGTACCACCTCGCCCCGCTGGTGGTGTTCGCGCCCGTGGTCGCCTCGGTCTCGCTCTTCCCGTTCTCGCCCGGCCTGTCCATCTCCGAGCTGGATCTCGGGCTGGTGCTCGTCTTCGCGTTCGCCGGCATCGGCGTCATCGGCATCTTCATGGCCGGTTGGGGCTCCAACAACAAATACGCGCTGCTGGGCGCCATGCGCTCGGTGGCCCAAAACGTCTCCTACGAGATCCCGCTGATCCTGTCGGCCCTCGCGGTGGTGCTGCTGGCCAGCCACCCCGAAGGCGCCACCTTGGGCGCGGGCACCGCTGGCGAGCACACGGCCCCGCTGGTCGGCACCAGCCTGGCCCACATCACCCTGGCCCAACGGACGCAGGGCTACTGGTTCGTGCTCGTTCAGCCGGTCGCCTTCGTCATCTACTTCATCTCGGCGCTGGCGGAGACCAACCGCGCGCCCTTCGACATCCCCGAGGCCGAGAGCGAGCTGGTCGCCGGCTTTCACACCGAGTACTCAGGCATGCGCTTCGCGCTCTTCTTCTTCGCCGAGTACTCCAACATGCTCATCGTCTGCATGGTGGCCACGGTGCTCTTCTTGGGCGGCTGGGACGGCCCGATCTTGCCAGGCCCGGTCTGGTTTTTCGCCAAGACCTACGCGCTGCTCTTCGCGATGATCTGGATACGCTGGACCTGGCCGCGCCTGCGCTTTGACCAGCTCATGCGCTTTTGCTGGGGCGTGCTGGTACCCCTAGCCATCCTGAACCTCCTGGGCGCCGCCGTCCTGGCCGAGGTGCTCTGATGGCCAACCCCATCAAGACCTTGGCCGTGGGCGCCAAGGCGCTGCTGACCGGCCTCGGCATCACCTTCGGCGAGATGTGGCGGACGGTGGTCAAGAAGAAGGCCGTCACGCTCCAGTACCCCCACGAGAAGCCGGAGCTCTCGGCTGCCTACCGCTCGGCGATCAAGCTCGTCCGCTTCGAGGAGACCGGCACCCACGACTGCGTGGCCTGCCTGGCCTGCGAGCAGATCTGCCCGTCCTTCTGCATCAAGATCGATGGCGAGAAGGTCGAGGGCATGAAAAAGCAGCGCGCGACCTCGTTCACCATGGACTTCGCGCTCTGTAGCCTCTGCGGTCTGTGCATCGACGTGTGCCCGACCACGACGCGCGAGTACTCCAAGCT
>CAZNZH010000490.1:0-4839 GCA_964577445.1 uncultured Myxococcales bacterium | reverse complement strand
GCGTCGAAGGCGCCGAGCGCCCGATCGGCCAGCGCCTCCGAAAACACCGCTGGCGTCTGCTTTTTCTGGCCCCACAGCTCGAGCATCCGCTTGAGGCGCTTGGTGCCGAAGGTCGTGTCGATGAACTCCGCGACCCGGTACGCGTGGTAGTAGGCGAGCACGATGTCATCGAGCGAGCGCGCCTGGGTGAAGGCCAGGTCGAAGTCCGCGATACCTCGCAGCTTTCCGGCCTGCCGCCACGCCAGCAGCGTGTCGTCCATCTCGCGCCGCCACTCGGGCCGCCCCTCGGTCGCCTCGTAGACCGCCAGGCCCTCGGTGAACCACCGCGGGACGCGGCTTTTGGAGAGCTGGATGTGGAAGACGTGGCTCAGCTCATGCCACACGACCTCGGCCCAGTTGAAGTCGCCCGGCGCCGGCGAGCGCGCCGTGATGACGTGGCCGAAGCAGATGCCGTGCGCGGCCAGCCGGGGCAGGCCCACCGAGCGGACCGCGAAGAGCTGCGGGTCGGGGTAGAGCTCGACGTGGACCGGCGGCTCAGGCCGCATCCCGTACTTCGCGACGAGGTGTCTGTAGGCTTCGGTCATCAGCGCCGGCACGTAGCGCGCCAGCACGGCCTCTTCGGACTCGTGCACCCGCAGGCGCATCGGCCCGACCTCTACCCATCGGTATCTCTTGATGATGCCGTCGTAGAACTGGTCCAGGAGGTTGAAGGTGCGGACGTCGTAGGGGTCGCCGTCGAAGGCGCGCTCCAGCCAGGCTTTTGCCTGCTCGTCGTCGCCCAGCCGCGACATCCCGATCCCGAGGTTGGCGTAGGCTTTGTAATGCTCAGGATCCAGCGCGATAGCCTTTCGGTCCAGGGCGGCAGCCTCGGCGTAGCGATGAACCCGCGACAGGTGCTCGCTGACCGTGGTGTAGAAGGCCGCGTCTTTGGGATTGGACGCGAGCGCCCGGGCCTCGGCGGCCTTGAACCCCTCAGCGTCGTCATCGATCGCAAAGGCTGACGCCAACAGCGCGAGGGCCTCGGGATCCGCCGGCGCGAGGCGCAGACTCTGCGCCTTGAGCCGAGCGACGGCTTCGCGCGGTGCGTCGTTGTGCAGGTCGAGCAGGGCCAGCAGGTTGTGCGCCGGTACGTGCTCGGGCGCCGACGCGAGGACGCTGGTCGCCTTGTCCCGAGCGCTGACGAGGTCACGATCGCTGAGGATGTCGACCCGGGCGCGCCCCAGCAAGGCGCTGGTGGAGGTCGGCTCCGCCTTCAGCACCTCGAGGTAGAGCAGGTCGGCGTCTTTGAAGTTGTATTTGTCGACGAAGAGCCCCGCCCACGCGACCCGCGCCTGTTGAAGCCGCGGGTCTTTGTCGATGGACTCGGCGAAGATCTGGTTGGCGTTCTTGGGGTAGCCGGTCATCCACAGCCCCATCGCCAGCCACATCAGGTCGCGGGCCGTCAGGACGCGCCCCTCCGAATACTCGGTCGCCATGGGGTCGAGCGCGTCGAAGGCCCGCTGGCGCTGCCCGCGCGCCATCAGCGCCTCGCCAAGCACCACGCGGGCCTCGAACGCCTCCGGGTGCGCCGCCACCACCGGCTCCAATCGCGACACCACCGCGTCGAACCGGCTGCGCTGAAAGTCGAGCCGCGCGCGCAGCACCGCCAGCTCTGTGGACTCCGCCGCCGCGGTCGCCGCGCCGAAGAGCAGCGCCTCAGCCTCGCTGAGCCTCCACCCCGCGAGCGCCGCACGGGCCGTGGTGAGCGTGGCAGCAGGCTCCGCAGCCCGCGACGCCGGCGCCAGCGCGGCGACCAGACACGCCGCCAGGACGAGCCGAGCTAGAGGCCGCTGACGATCATCCATCGCCCCGCCTCGCGCGCGAATTCGAGGCGGTTGAAGTCGTTTTTCTGGGTCCAGGCCTCGTGCCCACCTTCGACGTACTTGAACCGGTAGAAGTACTCGAAATCCGCGCTCGCGTGGTCCTTGGAGACCTCGATGCGGCGCATCAGCAGACGGTACTGCACAGCCTTGATGTTGGTCCGCAGCTTCGGCAGCACCACGTCGCGCAGGGTGTCGTAGCCGTAGTCGTCGGTGTCGCGGTCCGTGGTCCCGGCGTTCTCGTAGTAGTCGCGGCTGACCATCGCGAGGATGCCGTCCACGTCGCGCGCCTCCATCGCGGCCCGGTACTCCATGACCCGGTCGTAGATCGCGCGGGTGTCTACGGTGTCGGGGATGTCCGTGTCCTCGATCATCGCGGACTTGCATCCGGGCGCGGCGAGAGCCATCAGTGCCAGCCCGGCCACCAGGAGGCTCCTCGACATCGCGTTCACCGTCGGCATACAGGCCTGATTCCTTTTGCGTCGTCCGCACGCAGTGCCTCGGAGCGTCGCGCGCAGTGTGATGTAGCCGCGGCCGCGCTGCCTTGTCAAAAACGTGGGAACAGTCGGCCGGCGGCGGCTATTTCGGCGGGGGGCGACGGGCGGCGCCCCGAAGAGCCGCCGACAACGGCCGAAACCTTGCGATCTGCGCGAACTGTGCGAAATCACGCAGCCCTTGAGGTCCGGTGAAACGAGCGCTTTTCTTTTGTTGACCAATTTGGTCTACAATCGAAAGGGTTCGGCGGCGGGCCGGGCAGCGGGGAGAGTTTCACGTGTATCGCTACAACAGTATGGACGCCCGCTTCGTGCGTGAGCGCGTGGCCGAGTTCAGCAACCAGGTTCGGCGCCGCATCGCGGGCGAGCTGACGGAGGATCAGTTCCGTCCCCTGCGCCTGATGAACGGGCTGTATCTCCAGCGCCACGCGTACATGCTGCGCATCTCGGTGCCCTACGGCCTGCTCTCCAGCGCCCAGATGCGCACGTTCGGCTACATCGCCGAGCGCTACGATCGCGGGTTCGGCCACTTCACCACGCGCCAGAACCTGCAGTTCAACTGGATACGCCTCGATGACGTGCCTGAGATCCTCGGCCACCTCGCCGAGGTCGAGATGCACTCCATCCAGACCAGCGGCAACTGCGTCCGCAACATCTCGTCGGACCCTCACGCGGGGGTGGCCCAGGACGAGCTTATCGACCCGCGCCCCTTCGCGGAGATCATCCGCCAGTATAAAGAGCTGCACCCGGAGTTCATGTACCTCCCGCGGAAGTTCAAGATCGCGATCACGGGCGCCCGCGACGACCGCGCGGCGACGGCCTTTCACGACATCGGCGTGCGGGCGGTCGAGCGCGACGGTGAGCTGGGCTGGCGCATCCTGGTGGGTGGCGGCATGGGCCGCACGCCGCGCATCGCCATGGAGGTGTGCGAGTTCCTCCCGCAGCTCGACCTGGTGAGCTACATCGAAGCGATCCTGCGCGTGTATAACCTGCACGGGCGACGGGACAACAAGTTCCGGGCGCGCATCAAGATCCTCGTGGGTGACATGGGCATCGAGGCGTTTCGCGAGGCGGTGGCCGCGGAGTGGGAGCCGATCCGCGACCAGCGCATCGACCCCGCGCGCCTCGCGGAGGTGCGGGCCTACTTCGAGAAGGCCCAGTACAGCGCAGCCGAGGCGCAGGTCACAGCGCACGCGGCCCGCGCGGCGAAGGACCCGGCGTTCGCCCGCTGGATGCGATCGAACGTCAAGCCTCACAAGAAGCCCGGCTACAACGTGGTCTACGCCAGCTTGAAGGTGCGCGGCCGCGCGCCCGGCGACGCGTCCACCGAGCAGCTCTACGGCATGGCCGACATCATGGACCGCTTCAACCACGGCAACGCGGTCGTCACATACAACCAGAACGTGTGCTTTCAGGACGTCGCGAACAGCCAGCTCGAGGCCATCTACGCGGCGCTGGTCGCCCTCGAGCTCGCGCAGCCCAACATCGACAGCGTCGCCGACATGATCTGCTGCCCCGGCCTGGACTACTGCAGCTTGGCCAACGCCAGCTCCATCCCGATCGCCAAGCTGGTGACCGAGCGCTTCCAGGACCTCGACGAGCTCTATGATCTCGGCAAGGTGCACATCAACATCAGCGGCTGCATCAACGCCTGCGGCCACCACCACACCGGCCACATCGGGATCCTCGGGATCAACAAGCGCGGCGAGGACTTCTATCAGATCAGCGTCGGCGGCCACGCGGGCACCAACGAGCGGCTGCCGGCGCGCATCGCCGACATCCTCGGGCCGGCGGTCTCCGCAGACGACGTGATCGACATGATGGACCGCCTCTTTGAGACGTACGCGGCGAAGCGCACAGGGACGGAGAGCTTCATCGAGACCGTGATGCGTACGGGGATCGAGCCCTTCCGCGAGGCCGCGTATGTCTGAGCACATGATCCTGGGCCGCGAGGTGGTCGCCGCGCGCTGGTCGCTCTACGCCGGGCTGCCGAGCGACTGGCAAGCCGCGCCCGACACGGCCATCCCCATGGAGGACTGGCTGCGGCTGCACGAGGCCGACGAACCCCTCGACGGGGTGGGCGTCATCGTCGAGGGCGACAGCGACATCGAGCCCCTGCGCCCGTATCTTGGGCGCCTGCCCGTCATCGCCCTGCACTTCCCGAAGTTCGTCGACGGCCGCTGCTACTCCCACGCCCGCCGCCTGCGAACCCATTGGGGCTACAAGGGCCACCTGCTAGCCTTCGGCGACGTCCTGCGCGACCAACTGCTCCACATGAGCCGCTGCGGCATGAACGCCTTCTACATGGCCCCCAACAGCGACCTCCGCGCCTCCCTAAAAGCCTTCTCGCTGTTCAGCCAGTTCTACCAATACAACGACTAGAAAGCGGCGCGCAGCGACCGCGAAAGCGGCAACCGCAACAGCCTTCTGAGACGGCGGCAGCGGCGAGCGAGGCCGTCGTGGGGTAGGAGCAAGGGCGGGAGCGC
>CAZNZH010000489.1:0-4843 GCA_964577445.1 uncultured Myxococcales bacterium | reverse complement strand
ACGGGGTTTCAGACCACGGCCGACGACTGGAATGACCTGGTTCGCTATCAGGTCGAAAAGCACAAGCTGCACAACCGGCTCTTCCATGGGCCGGGCGTGATCCCGGGGGCGCTGGGCGGGCTGAAGGTCGCTGCTCGCGGCAGGGCGGACCTCTCCGTGGAGGTGGCGACGGGATACGCCATCGACGGCGAGGGCAACGACGTCTACGTCGCGGAGCCCGAGATCAAGACGCTGAACCCCGGCGATTTCAAGCTGCCTTCGACGGCCTACCTGGTCGTCAAGTACGCCGAGGACCTCACGGACTTCGTGAGCTACAAGGCGAACCTGGAGTACAAGGGGCACCGGCGGGTGGCCGAGAAGGTGAAGATCGATTGGATCATCACCGAGCCGGACATCGCCCGCGAGGTCGAGCTGGCACGCATTCAGCTCACCAAGGACGTGAAGCGGATCACCGACGCGAAGGACCCGTCGGACCCGAAGCCCAACGAGATCGACCTGCGCTACGTGCCGGCCGCGGGTGTGGTCGGGACCACGCTGTCGCCCTCCACCCAGCGCGAGCTCCAAGAGATGCTGGGAGACGCGCGCCAGGTCTACGGCCACATGTTCCACGCGCTGCGGATCCTGACGGCCTCCGATGTGTTGAACACCGTCTCATCGTTGGACCTCTTCATGCGGCTCGGGCTCGTCGACAAGCGCAACCTGCCCAGCCTCTTCGAGATGCTCTTCGACAACCAGGAGGCCCTGATCCAGGACGTGGAGGCGAACTACCCGCAGTTCTCGTCCAAGAAGGAGTTCGCCTCGTTCAAAAAGCACGTCGAGCTGCTTCAGAACATGTTCCAGGAGGGTGGGTTCTCGCAGGAGTTCCTGGTCAACGTGATCGGCTACCAAAAGAAGAGCACGGAGAACCTGACCACGATCTTCTCAGCCAAGCTGAAGGCCAAGGCGAAGGAGTCGGCGCCTGCGGCTCTCGGCGCGTCCGAGGCCGTGCTCGAGAAGCTCAAGGTGCGGAGCGACGAGATGGGGCCGACCCTGGACGTCGACGGCGTGAAGCTGGTCCTCGCAGACACCATCGACGTCTTGGACAAGCGGTCGGAGGCGGACCACAAGTTCCGCATCGTCGATGCGCGCGACAAGTACCGGACGCGCCAAAAGCTGAAGTACCCCGACGGCGTGATCGTGGAGGACGTGGGCGTGGCGTTTGAGGGCGGCTACGCGGAGTGGGAGGCCTCCAACATCGTGCCGAACAAGGACGTGATCGTGCTGATGCGCACGGACTACGTGCACGGCGATTGGGAGGCCGAGATCACCGTGAACGGGAAGAAGATCGCGAACTGCGTATGCAAGGGCGACGATCGCCGTTTCCGCTGGCGCAACTGGCCATTCAAGATTCCGGCGGAGTACGTCGGGGATACGTTCCTGTCGATCCGGATGACGCCGATCACCGCAGACCGCGACGTGAACCTGTTCCGGATCTGGTTTTATCAGCCGGCGTGAGGCGGGTACGAGCGTGGCCAAGCTTGTGCGACTTCCTTGATCTCCGCGCTCTGACCTGCGACCGTTGCATGTGTGTTGTCTCACAACGGTGCCAACGGGGCCGCAGGGTGTGATGGTCTTCGATTTCCTGAAGAACCTCGGGCGTTCGCGCGTAAACGGCGTGCAATCGTCCGCCGTGGCGAAGGCCATGGGCGTGCAGGCCAAAGCCAAGGGCAAGGTCGCCGCCAAGTTCAACAAGGCCGTCGACGGTGCCGCGGGCAAGGCGAAGGGGGCGGCCAAAGGGGCCGCACCCAAGAAGGACCAGGCCGACAAGAAGGACGACGGGGCTATGGGACTTTTTGGCCGTAAGAACAAAGGTGGTGACACCCCGGCGCCGGCAGCCGCGCCCGAGGTGGCCGCGGAGTTCGGCGACAAGACGCAGTTCATCCAGGTCATTCAGGAAAAGCCGAAGGAGTGCGTCGGTTGGGTCGTCGCGCTCAATGGGCCGCTCAAAGGCCAGGACTTTCGACTCGTCACGGGCAAGAACGTGATGGGGACCGCCGCCGACTGCGACATCGTGCTGACCGATCAGTACATGTCGGCCAGGCACGCGGTGCTGCGGCACGAGGAGGGCGTCTTCGTGTTGGTCGACCTGGACTCGACCAACGGCTCCTTCGTCAACGGCAACCGCTCGTCCAAAGAGGAGCTGATCGACAACGATCGGATTCGCCTCGGACGCAGCGAGCTGAAGTTCAAGTCGCTCTACTGACGCGGCGGTCCGCGAGCCTGGCGACGGCTCACCGGGGGCGTTGGCAAGCTGGGCTGCGGGCGGCATAATGCCGACTCATCTCCCGGCCACCAGAGCCCCACGGAGCGCGCCTTGCGTCATCTGACCGCGTCTTTCCCGCGGCGAGCCACCGCTCGCGTCGCGGCCCTCGTCATCGGCCTCGCGATCACGTCTTCCGCCTTCGGGAACGTGAAGCTGAAGGTCGACTACATCGACGGACAGGACTTCGTGCCCAAGGGCACGATCCGCATCTACGCCGACCTCGTCGACGACGAATACAACGTCATCAGCGGGCTACAGGGCGACAACGTCACTGTCTTCATCGACGACAAAGAGGTGCCCGGCACCATTGAGGTCGAGACGGCGGAGCAGGCGAAGGAGTGGGTTGCGGTCGCCATTTTGATGGCCGCTCATCGTTCGTACGCGTCGTGGTCGGGGGCGGAGGCGGCCGATGGCGTCGAGCCGGAAGCGGACGCCTTCAAGCTGCAGGAGCAGGGCTTCGCCAACTTCATCCGCAAGCTGTCGGGCAACGACCGTGTGGCGGTGTGGACCTACGACGAGAAGGCGCTGCGCCCCGTGGAGGCGTGGACTGAGAACCACCGGCAGGCGGCGGAGGATGTGGAGACCAAGTCGCGGCCGCCACAGGACGACGGCGCCAAGCAGGATCTCATCGCGCCCGATCTCTACAGGTACCTGAAGGACATCGTGGAGAGGATCGGCAGCACCGAGAACCTGCCCCGCCGTCGGCTCCTGCTCGTGATGTCGGACGGCAAAGACAAGAAGGGGCGTAAGGCCGAGAAGATGATCGAGCCCATCGTGGAAGCAGCGCGTACCAACGGCGTGCGGATCTACGCCATCGGCTTCTCGCTCGACGTCACCGAGTATCTCGTGACCTTGCAGCAGTTGGCCGGCGCGACGGGCGGCGTCTACCGCGAGATCAAGAGCGATCAGATGGATGGCATCCCGCAGGCGCTTGAGAACATCGCTGTCGAGCTCAAAAAGCAGTACGTCCTGACCTTCCGGCCCAGCGAGGACTACTCCGGGGCCGAAAAACCCGTGAAGATCCGCTTGAAGCTGCAGGCGCCGGGCGGCGAGCTGGCCGAGGATGAGTACGCCGAGCCGGTGAAGATCGGCGAGAAGGCCTTCGACTGGAAGACGCTGCTCATCTATGTCGGGATCGGGCTGGGCTCGCTGCTCGGGATCTTCCTGCTCTTCAAGCTGATTGGCGCGATCATCCGCGCGCGCCGGGCTGGAGCCAAGCAGCCGGAGGTCGAGGCGGACTACGCCGGGCCGTACAAGGGCAAGCTCAGCGCCATCGCGGGTCCGCACATCGGGATGGAGTTCTACTTGGTCGAAGACGTGACCACCATCGGGTCCATCGCGGGAAACAGCATCGTGCTGCACGACTCCGGCGTGTCGAAGCGGCACGCGGGCATCAAGGTGGAGGAGATGCGGTTTGAGCTGGCGGACTTCGGCTCGACCAACGGTACGCTCGTCAACGGCACCAAGATCACGAAGCAGTTCTTGCGCGACGGCGACGAGATCCGCCTCGGCGAGACCATCCTGCGCTTCTCGCTCAAGTAGCCGGTCACGTCGTCGCGGGCACGGTCAGGGGCTAGAAATTGAGCCCGAGCCGAAACGCGTAGGTCTGCGTGCTCTTGCCGAGGGACGCTTCGAAGCCGAGGTCGACGACCGTCGCCAGGAGACGGAGGCCGATCAACCCCTGGTGCGTCCCCAGGTTCTGGTCGGGCAGGATGAAGGTAGTCGGCTGTAGCCCGCCGGTGCGGAACACGCCGATGACGTGGGACGAGGAGCGGATGTAGGTCCCGGAGTATCCGATGTAGGGCTTCAGTTGCACCATCCCGCCGAGGCCGAATGACTTGCCGATCAGAAAGTCACCGCCGGCTGTCAGCATGGCCAAGTCCCGGCTGCCGACCACCGTGTTCACATGGGCGCGGATGCCGATGTCCGGGGCGTTCTTGATCCCCTCGACGAAGGCCCACTTCAACTCGAACGCGAACGACCAGAGGCTCGAGCCGTGGAGATGGCCGAGCACGCCGCCCACCTCGAGGGAATAGGGGAGGCCCTTCCGAAGTGAGATCTGAGAGACCTTCAGCGACTTGTCGGGGTTGGGAACCGCTTGAGTCCAGTAGCTCTTGCGTTGATCGATGTCCGTCAGCACCAGCGCGTAGCCCACGTCGAACCCGAGGCTACCCACCGTCGACGCTGGGCCGCTGAAGCGTGGACGCATCGCCAGGCCGAGATCGCGGGACATGCGCTCGAAGCCGGCTTTGTCCACCACGAGGCTGCCGTCGCTGTCAAAGCTGGCGAACCCAGACAGCGCGATGTCGTGGCGTGCGGCGCTGGCCGGTCCGGCGGTCGTGAGCATCGCCAGCGCGGCCAAGGACGCGGCGAGGGCGGCAGGGGGGCGCCGCCGTCCCGTGCGGCCTGCCGGAGCGCCATCGACGCGCGCTCTCGGCGGCGCGTGGAGCAGCGGCGGCCGGCGTGTTGGGGGGATCGTTGGGCACAGAGTCATCGCCCACCCTCGGAGGGGCCGTCTTTGGAGGCCTCAGCCTGGTCCTG
>CAZNZH010000488.1:0-4847 GCA_964577445.1 uncultured Myxococcales bacterium | reverse complement strand
CCCGTGCTCTACGACATGGACGGCAAGCCGGGCCTCGAGATCGTCGCCGCCGCCATGGACCAGCACATCTACATCTGGCACGCCGACGGCTCGCCCATGGCGCCCTACCCGGTGAAGGTCGGCTCGGATCCCAGCCAGGGCGCGCGCATCATCGCGACGCCGGCCATCGGCGACATCGACGGCGACGGGAAGCCCGAGATCGCCATCGGGACCAGCGAGGTCTTCGGCGCCGAGGGCAGCCAGAACGAAGCGGCCGCGTACGTGCTCGAGGGCGAGAGCGGCCAGATCGCCCCCGGGTGGCCCGTCGCGCTCTACGGCCTGACGGTCTCGGTGTTGCCGGTGGTCGGGCGCGGCGTCGTCACCAACGCGATCTTGGCCGACCTCGACTACGACGGGACCCTGGAGATCAGCTTCGACACGATCTCGACGCAGGGCCTCTTCTTCAACCACGACGGCACCAGCTACCGGAAGATGAACAACCAGGTCTTCGGCCCGGGCGCCAACACCAGCGACAGCCCCGGCTACATCCTGATGAACAACGGCGCCATCGGGAACATGGACGGCGAGGGCGGCCTCGACTTCGTCAAGGGGACGGCCGGGTTCGACTTCGCCATCGCCTTCGCGGGCGGCGGCACGCGCAAGCCCTTCGACCACCACCTGTCGGGTTGGGACACGGACTCCGGCCAGATGCTGGAGGGTTTCCCGCGCAAGATGGACGACTGGATGTTCTTCAACACGCCGTCGATCGTGGACTTGGACAACGACGCCGACCCCGAGGCGATCATCGGCTCGGGCGGGTACCTGGTCCGGGCGTGGAACTGGAAGGGTGAGCAGCCGGCGGGGTGGCCGAAGCAGACCGACGGGTGGATCATCGCGTCGGCGGCCGTGGGCGACTTCGACGGCGACCGGAAGTTCGACGTGGCGTTGCCGACCCGCGACGGCTGGCTCTACGCGTGGAAGACCCAGGGCAAGGCGGGCGAGTCGATCTATGAGTGGAACGGGTTCGGTCACGACCCGCACAACACCAACAACTACGAGGAATCGCCGACGCCCTACAAGACGTGGACGGGCGAGGTGGTGGCGCCGACGCCGGACGCGAGCCCCGATGCGGGCGGCGACGTGGCGGAGCCGGACGCGGCGGGCGACGCGGCGGGGCCGGACGCGGTGGCGGAGCCGAACGTGAAGCCGGCGTCGAGCGGTGGCTGCGCGGGCGGCGCGGGTGGCGCGGGGTGGCTGGCGCTGGTGGCGCTGGCGCTGATGGGGCTGGCGACGCGAAGGCGGCGCGAGACCCTTTGATGCGGTGGCCGGGCCTCGCGCTGCTGGCGTTCACGCTCAGCGCGGGCTGCGGCACCACCGAGGACCCCACGCCGGTCGACGACGGTGTGCTCTTCGACGTGGCGGGTTTTGCGACCCCGCCAGCAGCGGCGCGCCC
Source organism: uncultured Myxococcales bacterium (assembly GCA_964577445.1). GTDB lineage: Bacteria > Myxococcota_A > UBA9042 > PHBI01 > JACKFB01 > JACKFB01. The sequence goes on along the minus strand of CAZNZH010000488.1, from coordinate 3,415 downwards.
GTGGCTGCGCTGGTGGTGGCCCGGCGACGACGTGGACCCGGCCGAGCTGGACCGCGAGCTGGCGGCGATGGCCGCGGCGGGATTTGGCGGCGCCGAGATCCAGGCCTTCGACGCCGCCCTGGACCCGAGCGTGCCCGACGAGGTGCTCGCGCGGCGCCACGCCGTCGACAGCGCGAGCTTTTACGCCCATCTGCGCGCCGCCGCAGCGTCCGCCGGCGCTCACGGCGTCCGCCTCGACCTGACGCTCGGCTCCGGTTGGGCGACGGGCGGCCCCCAAGTCCAGAGCGACGACGCCCTGAAGACCCTGGTCTGGTCGGAGCGCCGCCTCGACGGCCCCGGCCCGATCCGCGTGCTCCTGGACGGCCCCACCGAGCCGCCGTTCTACACCCTCGCGGGCGGCGTCGCCGACGGTGGCCAGCCGCTGATCACGTGGCTCCCCGACGACGCGCGCCTCGTCGCCGTCGTCGCAGCCCCGGTCACCGGCGGCTCGCGCAGCGACGATCTCTTCGATCTCACCGACCAGATCGCCCTCGACCCGGCCGGGATGCAGGACCTCACCTCCCTGGTCGCACCCGACGGGACCCTGGACTGGGAGGTCCCGGCCGGCCCCTGGCAGCTCATCGCCTTCTACGCCATGCCCGACGGCGAGCCGGTGAAGCTCCACGCCACCGGAGGCGCCGCCCGGGTCGTCGACCACCTGGACCCCGACGCCGTCACCCGCACCCTGGACCACCTGCTCGGCGCGCGCACCGGCCTCGCCGACCACTTCGGCGCCGCCATCCGCGGCGTCTTCGTCGACAGCTTCGAGTTCGTCGCCGAGCGCCTCTTTTCGACTGATTTCGCCTCAGAGTTCGAAGCCCGCCGCGGCTACGCGCTGCTCCCCTGGCTCCCCGCCGTGGTCCCGCCCGGCGCCGACAACAGCGTCTTCGACGGCGCCGGCCTCCCCACGGCCTCGCCCTTCCGCCTCAGCCCCGACGACGAGCGCGTCCAGCACGACTACCGCCTGACCGTCTCCGAGCTCTTCGTCGAGCGCTTCGCCGGCACCGTCCAGCACGACGCGGCCCGCCGCGGCCTCACCCTGCGCCTGCAACCCCACGGCATCGACGTCGATCTCATCGAAGCCGGCGGCGCCGCCGACCTCCCCGAGACCGAGCAGCTCTACGCCGGCGGCACCGACCTCCTGCTGCACCTCGCGTCCTCCGCCGCCCACCTCTTCGCCCGCCCCGGAGCCGGCGCCGAGGCCATGTCCTGGGCCGGCCGCGACCACACGCTCACCCCGCTGCGCATGAAGGCCGCCGCCGACAAGCTCCTCGTCGCCGGCATCACCCACATCACCTTCCACGGCTTCCCCTACCGCCTCCCCACCGGCTACGGCGAGCCCGGCTGGCACCCCTTCAGCTCCCCCTGGTCGGGCCTGTCGACCTTCGGCTCCAACCTGGGCGAAGCCAGCCCCTTCTGGTCCGACATGCCCGCGCTGACCGCCTACGTCGCCCGCGTCCAACACGCCCTACGCGCCGGCGCCCCCGAAGCCGATCTCCTCGTCTACACGCCCTGGCTCGGCTTCCCCGCCTCCTTCGCGCGCCTGAGCGACCGCCAAGAGCCGCTCTATAACGGCCGCCTCGAGCGCGACGAGCCCCTCGTCCCCAACGCGCTGCTCGACCTCGTCACCCTGCTCCTGGGCGACCCCGAGCCGGGCCCCCGGGATCGCTGGTACCTCGACACCAGCGCGATCCTCGACACCTTGAGCGCCCGCGGCCACGGCTACGACTGGGTCAACGCCACCCGACTCCTCCATTCGCGCGTCGAGCGCGGCCGAATCGTCATCGGCGCGCTGGCCTACCAGTCCCTCGTCCTCGCCCACATCGACGCGCTCCCGCCCGAGCTCGCCGAGCACCTCGCGGCCCTCGCCAGCGCCGGCGCCCGCGTCGTCATCCTCGGCGCCCCGCCCGCCCGCCAGCCCGGATTTCGCGACGCCAGCGCAGGCGACGCCCGGGTGAGCGCCGCGATGGCCGACCTCTCCCACGCCGAGCGCGCCGTGCTGCGCGCCGACGCCTCCGACCTCGGCGACGCCCTCGAGCGCGCCGGCATCCGCCCCCGCTGGCGCCCCTTCGGCGAGCCCGCCGCCCTACGCCAGATCACGCGCCGCTTGGGCCCCACCCGCACCCTCACCTTCTTCTCCAACACCCGCCGCGCCCCGCTCAGCACCCCGCTCAGCCCCACCGAGGCCTGTGACACCCCGGTCTGGCTCGACCCCTGGACGGGCACCCCGACCGCGGCCGCGCCGTCGCCCCAAGGCACCATCGACCTGGCGCTGCCGGCCTTCGCCTCGACGCTGCTGCTCTGCGGCCAGACCGTCGAGACCCCAGCCGGCGCCTCGCTACCCGCCGCCGTCTCGCTGGCCGAGCTGAGCCCCTTCACCCTCAGCGTCACCGGCCCGGACGTCGCCGGCGGCGAGCTCAGCGCGGAGCTGACGGAGCTATTGGACTGGCGCGATCTCGGGCCTCTGCGCTTCAGCGCCAGCCCCGGCGACTACACGGCGACGGTCACCCTGCCGAGCCCGGCGCCAGCGCGGGTGACCATCGACCTGGGCCGCGTCGACGGCGCCGTCGAGGTGCTGTGGAACGGCGCGCTGGCCAAGCGCCTGCTGGTCCCGCCCTTCAGCACCGAGGTCGTCGACGGCATCGCGGCGGGCGCGAACACCTTGACGGTCAGGCTGACCGCGGCGGCGCTGAACCGCTACGTGGGATACGCCCAGTCGGGAGACCCAGCCTACGCCCACCTCGCCAAGCGCAGAGACCGCCTCGCCCCCGTCGGCGTGCGCGGCCCCATCCTCGTCCGCTACGCCCGGTAGACTTCAAAATACCCAGATCCCGCCTGGGGGTTTTGGCGCGTTTGACGTACGGGCTCCCGCGTCGGATCCTCGCCCTTCGCCCAGCCCGGGTCGCGAGGGAGCCCCATGCTCGACATCGTCTTCGGTCAGGCCCTCGACGAGGGCACCTCGTGGCGGCATCTCCTGCCGGAAGGGCGCGCGACGGCGGGCTTTGAGGCCGTCGGCACCTCGGGGCTATTGCGCCGCTTGGCCACGCTCTTCGGGGTGTCCTCGGCCCTGTCGGAGTCCGGCCCGCGCATCGCGGCGTGGCTTGGCCGCATGGAGGCGCACGCGCCTGAGGCCCGCGCCTACACGGCGTCCTTCGGCGTGGACCCGTGGGGGACGGCCGCGCACCTGCTCGCGCTGCGCGACCGAATGGTCCTCGACGGCTGGGACGGCCGCCCGCTCGACGCCAGCGCGCGCCTGGCGGATCTCACCGCCCTGGACGCCCTCGACCATGGCGCGGCGCTCCCGCCCGGCCCCGCGGACCTCGCCCGTCGGCTCGCGACCGCGCTGGCCACGCGGCGCCAGCTCCCCGAACCGCTG
>CAZNZH010000487.1:0-4860 GCA_964577445.1 uncultured Myxococcales bacterium | reverse complement strand
CACAGAGCAACGACCCAGACCCCCCGCTGGTCAGCAGAACGCAGGTGCTCCAACTCGGCTGCACTGCGAGGCTCTTCGGGCAGCCAGCGGCGTCCAGCCGAACGATGTAGCGCGCGTTCGCCGTCCCCGACTCTCCTGGCGGCGAGAACCCATAGTCACCGCCACACGGCGCGGAGAACCCTTTGGCGTAACCGGCCAAATACAACGTGCCATCGCCCGGGCCGGCGGCAGAGTTGAAGCCGGAGTCAAAGCTCGCAACTGAGAGCGGCCAGAGGCCCATCCCCGCAACACTTCGCCCGAGCAGCGCGTGGACGAAATCGCCGTTCACCGGCCCCGCGAGCGAAGCCGGCCCGGCGCCGGCTTGTGTGATGCTGATGGTTCCTTCGAAATCGAGCGGGACAGCCAGACCAAAGTCGGACGTGTAGCCCATGAAATCGGCCCGCACGCCCGAAGGACCGACCGTCTCCAGCGTGATCAGCGCGTTGCCGCTGCTATTGAAAACAGCGACCAAGGCCGCCTCGCCCCTGGTGGGCTCGACCAGGGCGCCGGGAGTCGCGCCAAGCAACGCAGGACCCTCTGCCTGAAGCAGAACGGCCACCGTGGCGTCGTTGGCCGCGTGGGTCAGCAGCCTCGACGTCTCTGCGCTCTGCCCGAGCCAGCCGATGGTCGCTGCGGTGCCCGGTGAACCATCGAGGCCCCATGTCAGCATGCTCACCGCCATGGTCCCGACGGCGGGCTGCGCGAGCGACGATCCGCTTCCACCACCGAGCTTGGGTTGCGCCGAGTCACCGGCATGCGTTGCGAGTACGCCAATCCGCGGCGGACTCGTCGTGAGAAAAAACGGCGCGGTCGGCGTAAGGCCGACGGGAAAATCGAGGGCCCACCCAAACCCACCAGCGTGCGGAAGATAGAGCAGTGTACGAAGCGATCCCTCCGCCGGCGCCTGGACCGTTACCGGAGCAGAGCCGGGAATGAAGAGTGATCCGTTCCGCTCAAGCAGCAAGAACGCGTCGCCATCTGGGGAGAACGCGCTCCCCTTCAGGTACGTCGAGTCCGCGCTCGAAACGCGCTCGTAGGCGTCGATAACTCCTAGCTTGTTGATACGAAATACCCAGAACGCTTCTCGCTCTTTGCCATCCGGCCACATGACCTTGCCCGAGATCGGCAAGGCGCCGCCTGCGTGGTACACGGTCGCGGGCGCACCAAAAGGTGCCACCGCGACGGCCCCGCCAGATTTCGTCGCACCCGCCGGGACCCCGCTGTCCGACGGAATGGGGTCAAACTTGACCTGCCAGGTCACCTGCAGCTCGGCGCGCGGCACCGCGAGGCACAGCCCGCCGTTGCAGGTGTCTGCGATGGTGCAGGGGTCGGCGTCATCGCACAGGGTCAGGTCGGGCAGCGGCTCGTGGAGACACTTGCCGGTGGCGGCCTCGAGCGAGTCGATGGTGCAGGGGTTCTTGTCGTTACAGCCGTTGGGGATTCCGACGCACTCGGCCGCTTCGCAGGCGTCTTCGGAGGTCCCTTCGCTGCCGTCGTCGCACGGCGTTCCGTCGACCAGCGCGACGGCGGAGCAGGTGCCGTCGACGGCGCTGCAGGTCCCCAGGTAGCAGGGCGCGTCGAGGCTGGAGCAGTCGACGGGGGCGCCGCCGACGCAGGCGAGGCCCTGGCAGGTCGCTGGCGCGGTGCACGGGTCGCCGTCGTCGCAGTCCGCGTCCGACCTGCAGCAGTCGCCGACGTCGTTGACGCAGCCGACGTCGGGGAGGCAGAGGTCCTTGGTGCACGCGATGAAGTCGTCGCAGCTCAGCGGCGGGTAGACGCAGCCGAGATGGGGCTCGCAGGTGGCGGCGGCTTCGCAGGGACCGGGGAGCGCGCAGTCGGCCGCCGTGCCGCAGGCCGGGGTCGCGGAGGTGTCCGCCGCGGAGTCCGGCTCCGCCCCGGTCTCCGAGTCGGCGTCGGCGCGGGGGAGAATCTTGGGGTATGGCGGCGGCTCAACACAGCCCAAGAGCGCCAGGGTGAGCACCAGCACAAGCGGAGCCCCCACTGATTTCATGCGCACCTCGACAGTTGGGAGTGGGTTCAGAATCCATGTGGCAGCGGCGCTGACAACGCGTTGACGCAAACCATACGCGACCAGCGCAGCGCGGTGAAGCGGAGCGCAGCGCACCCGCCTGCTGCTCGCGGGCGGGTGCCAAGCTCGCTCACAGGGCAGCGCCCCCCCACCGCTTCCGCGCGCCTTCCACGCCGGGCAGGCGAAACCCTTGCGGTTCGGCTGCCTGGTCGTAAGATGGGCCGTCGAGATCAGCGACGAGATCCGGCCCGGCGCGGTGGTCGTCCTCGTGGGCGAGCTGGGCCCCGCCGTGAAGGAGTACGTGACGAGCGGGGTCAAGAAGCTACGCAAGGAGAGCGAGGGCAGAGGCGTCGCCACCGGCGAGGCCAAAGGCGCGCGACTCGCACTCCTAAAGCGGATCGCCTCGCGGTACGGCGCCCCGATGTCGGCGGTCCAGGGCCGCGCGCTCGACGCCTCCGATGCCGAGGCCGACCGGTGGCTTGAGGCGACGCTGACCGCTCCGACGCTCGACACCCCGCGTGCGGCCGCGCCACCGCTGAGGAGCTGAAAGACCACGTCAAAGCTCAAGAACAAAGGTGAAGAGATGCACCGCGCCTCCACCGCAGGATACCAAGGGTTCGTGGGCTCGCGAGCCCATCGGCAAGTCCCAAGTCTCGCCACGACCCCCTGCCCTTCGATGGAGCTCGTCGAGACCAGACACTTCGACGCGCTGCGGGCCGAGTGGGATGCCCTCGCGCTGGCCTCGGGCGGCGACAACCTATTTGGCACCTACAGCCTGCTGAGCCGCTGGCTGGCGCACTTCGGCACGCCGGAGCACCGCGTGCTCCTCCACCGCAACGCCGCGGGCCGCCTCACCATCGCGGCCCTGGTCCGCATCACGCCGCGCGGCCTGGCCCTCGAACGCCACGGCCTGGAGTGGCCGCCGTTGCTCGCCGACCGCATCGAGCGCGCCCCCTTTGGCCCGCTGCTCGACGGGCTGGCGCGCAGGGGCGACGTCGACGAACTGGTCCTGCACAGCCTGCCGGCCACCCCTGCCACCCGCCGCGCGCTGAGCTCCGCCGCCGCCGGCCGCTTCGCCGTGCTGGCCCGCGACCCGGAGGCGGCCCACCAGGTCGACCTGACCCTGCGGTTTTCGGCCTGGCTCGACAGCCGCCCCAAGAAGGTGCGGACGGAGCTGCGACGCAAGTCCCTCAAGCTCAGCCGCGAGCTGCCCGGGGCCGCGCTGCGCCAGGTCGACGGCCGGGCGGCGGGCCTCGCGGCCATCGCGCAGGTCGAGCGCGAGGGCTGGAAGGACCACGCCGGCACCGCGATCATCTCGACCGACGCGGAGCGCGGCTTCTACGGCGACCTGCTCGACCTGCCCGAGCGTCGCCTCTATCTGCTGGACTCCGCCGCCGGCCCCCTGGCCTACGCCTTGTGCCTCGCCCACCGCGGCCGCCTCTATGCGCTCAAGACCTCCTACGCCGCCGCTCAGGCCGCGCTCTCGCCGGGCACCGTGCTCTTCTACCGCCTGCTCGAGCAGCTCGCCGGGACCGACCCGGCCCTGCACACCCTCGAGCTGGCCGGCTCCGACGCCCGCTGGAAGCGCGAGCTCGCCAGCCGCAGCCGACAGCTCTGCACCTGGCAGCTCCTGCGCACCTCCCCCGCCCGCCAGCTATATGCCGAAGCCTACCACCTGATGACCGCCCACCCCCGCATCCATGCCGCCGCCCTGCGCGCCCGCGCCGCCCTCCGGAGCCGCCGACCATGAACATCCTCGGCGTCAACTACTACTTCCATGACTCCTCGGCCTGCCTGGTGCGCGACGGCCAGCTCATCTCCGCCATCGAAGAGGAGCGCCTCAACCGGGACAAGCACACCTACGCCTTCCCGGAGCTGGCCATCGAGCGCTGCGTCGCCATGGCCGGCCTCGAGTTCGACGACATCGACCACATCGCCGTCGCCATCCAGCCCGCCCTGCACTGGGGCGCCAAGCTGGCCTACGCCGCCAAAAATCCCCGTCACGGCGCGGGCTTTCTGCGCTACGAAGCCTCGCGCCTCCACTGGCGCCTGCGTGCCTTCGCCCGCTGGTTTCTGCGCGGCTGGCCCCGCCTGCGTAACCGCCCCCGCGTCCACTTCGTCGAGCACCACCTCTCCCACGTCGCCGGCAGCTTTCTCGTCTCCCCCTACGACGACGCGGCGCTGCTCGGCCTCGACGGCGCTGGCGAGTGGGCCACCTCCTGGCTCGGGGCCGGCTCGGGCACCGGCGTGCGCTGCTTCGGCCAGAGCACGTTCCCCCACTCTCTGGGCTCGTTTTACGAGGCCGCCACCGAGTTCTGCGGCTTCCGCCCCAACTACGACGAGGGCAAGACCATGGGGCTGGCGGCCTACGGGGATCCGGCGCGCTTCGCGGCGGAGGTCGGGCGCATGGTCCGGGTCGACGCCGAGGGCGGCATCCACCTCGATCTCTCGAAGTTCAGCTATCAGCATCACGGCGACCAGCGGTGCGGCCCCGGCTACCACGCGGCGTTCGGCGCTCCCCGCGCGCCCGGCGAGCCCATCGCCCAGCACCACCGAGACCTGGCCGCCGCCTGCCAGCAGGTGCTGGAGGAGCGGGTGCTAGAGGTCTGCCGCATCCTTCACCACAAGACCGGCGCCCGCCACGTGGTGCTCTCGGGAGGCGTGGCGCTGAACAGCGTGATGAACGGCCGCATCGTACGCGAGAGCCCCTTCGAGGACCTCTACGTCACCCCCGGCCCCGGCGACAACGGTACCTGCATCGGCGCCGCCTACTACGTACATCATGTGGTGCT
>CAZNZH010000486.1:0-4869 GCA_964577445.1 uncultured Myxococcales bacterium | reverse complement strand
AGCTCAGGTAGAAGTGGATCTTCGCCGCCATGAGGCGCTCGGCCGCGGCGCGGATGGGCTTCTTCAGTTGGGTGTAGGTCGGGAACTTCTCCATCCGGTTCAGGATGCGCCCGTGGGGCTGAAGCGGCGACAGGATCACGCCCTCCAGACCCGGGAAGTTCTCACAGATGTAATCGATGCTCTCGACGAACGTGTCGATGTTGTCGTTGGTGATGACCGCGTTCAGCGACACCTCCAGGCCCGAGGCCACCGCGTTCTTGATGCCCGCGTGGGTCTTCTTCCAGGTGCCCGGCGCGCGGGTCATGCGGTCGGAGACCTCCTCGATGTGGCTGTGAAAGCTGATCAACGCGTCGTTGAGCCCTGCGCGCACCAGCGCGTCCAGATAGACCTTGTCCTTGAAGCGGATCCCGTTGGTCTGTAGCACCAGCCGCGCGATGCCGATGTGCTTGGCGTACGCCGTCAGCATGATGAGATCTTTGCGCAGCGTCGGCTCGCCGCCCGTGAAGTTCACCACGGCGTCGTGCGGCTTCAGCGAGGCGATCTGGCGCAGCATCCGCTTGATGTAGCCGGTCGGCGAGCTGAAGTCGCTGCCGCCCTCCTGCAAGACGTTGCAGAAGTCGCAGTCCTGGTTACAGCGCCCGTCGATGCGCAGGAAGAAGGCCTTCGGGTGCAAGCAGTTCGCTCGCGAGTAGATGCTGCGGAGAAACGGGTTCTCCTCAGGCGCCAGCTCTTCGCGTGCCTCGTGTGCGTCGTTCTGCATCGTCAAGAGTGTACCCCTGTCCCTGCTGCCCTTGCGAGCCAGCCCCCGGACCCTATTAGGACCTCTGAGGTCCCCTTTGTCACGCCGGGGGAACCGCCGAGGGCGCGCGCGGCGGTAACCGGTAAAGTGGGACCTCGCGGCCGCCCATGTGGTCTTTGAAGCGCGCGTCACCCGCCCCGACGGGCGAAAACCCGTAGTCGACGCGCCCCGCGCCCCGATCGATGGCGGCCGCGACGGCCTCCCAGACCGCGAGGTTGTTGGGGTTGCGGTCCCAGTGCGCGCGGTCCGACGCTCCGTCCACCAGCATCCCGTAGCCGTCGACCACCAACCACAGCACGCACGCCGCGGGGCTCCCGTCGGCGCGCACCACGGTCAGCCCCACCGCGGCCGGGCCAAAGACGTCGCGGAGCGTCGCGATCAGCGCCGGGTGCGGCGGGCGCCCGCCCAGGGCCGCGGACTTCAGGCTCGAGAGGCCGAACCAGGCCTCGTCCGGCGCGCCGTGGTCCACCCGGCACCCGCTGCGCTCGGCCTTGCCGATGCCCTGACGACCCACGCGGCGCAGCGCGGCCCACGCCTCGGCGCGATCTCGGGCGACGAGCTGGTGGCCAAGGCAGTGGACCTCCGCGCCCGGGCAACCCACGCCGGGGGGGAGGTTGATCGCGACCTCCGCCGGCAGTGAATCACCGTTCAGCTCGCTGATCTCGACGTCGGCCAGCCCGTACATGCGGTCGGGCAGAGCCTCGGCGCGGCCATCCGGCGACCACCAGCGCACCAGCCGGCCGTAGCCGAGCGCCACCGCGTCCCAGCGCCCCCCCGCGAGCCGCGTCCAGGTCTCGGCGAACCCCTCGATGAGCGCGCGGGGGACCGGGACAGCGCCCGGCGGTGAGGGCCTCATCGGGCGGACAGCGCCGACGCGCCGAAGGTCGCGAGCGCCTCCCGCGCCAGCCCGTCACAGGTCCCGCGCAGGCGACACGAGGCGCAGACCGGGGCGTGGGCGCGGGTCTTGCCCCGCGAGAAGGTCATCAGCCACTCGCCGTAAGGCAGCACCACGGGATCGGCCTCGATCTCGGGCGGGCCTGCGTAGCTCAGCACGCGGTCCGCGAGGCTGGGCACCAGGCACGGCGTGACGTCGGCCAGCCACACGGGGACGCTGGGCGTCACCGCGGCGAACGCGGCCTCGAGGGCCTCGCCCACCGCCTGGGGGCTCGGCGCGACCCGGGCGTAGGTGCCGGGCGGGCCGACATCTCCCGCCACCTGCAAGTAGGCGGCGTCCGGAGCCAAGCCGTCGATAAACCGCAGGATCTGAGGCAGCCGCGGCAGGTTGTGACGAAAGAGCGTCACATGGACGACCGCGCGCAACCCGAGGCCGCGGAGGGCCTCCATGCCGGCGAGGGTGCGCCGAAAGCTGCCCGGCGTGTGGGTGACCGCCTGGTGGGTCTCGGCGTCGTCGCCGTAGATCGGCACGTCGATGGCGGTCAGGCCGGCGTCGCAGAGGGCCCGGGCGTATGCGGGCACAGACGCCGGCCCCGCGTGGGACTGCATCTGGACGCGACGGTAGCCCAGGTCGCGCGCGGCGCTGAGCGCGTCGAGCAGCCAGGGGAGCTGCGTCGGCTCGCCGCCGGTGAAGAAGACCCCCGTCGCCCGATGGGCCATGGCGGTCAGCGACGCGCGCACGCCCTGCAGGGTCGAGGGTGTCATCGCGATATCACCCTGAGGTGTATCACAAAAGATACACGCCAGGTCGCAGCCTGGGACCATCAGCGTCACCAGCGCCGTCTCCGGGTGGCGCGGTGCGACGTCGAGGCGCGAGTCCTCGGGCGGGCGGTAGCCGACCGGGGCTCGCCCGGCCTGAGGTACGCCGCGCAGGGGCGCCCCAGGTGGTGCCTCGTCGGCCAGCGCCGGCGTGAGCGCTGTGTCCCCGAAGGCCCGAAACGCCGCGACCGACATGCCCGCGCAGGCCGAGTGGTGCGCGCAGCCGGCGCAGGCTGGCGGTTTGACGCGCTCGGCCTCGACCCGGGGACCCAGCCCGTCCGCGCGCCAGGGCGCCGGCAGACCCGGGAGGCGGTCGCCGCCCAGGCAGACCGCCAGGTCGATGGCCCGAACAATCAAAGAGGCAGGCGCCGCCTCGCGTACACGCCGGACCAACGCCATGACCTGGGCGGCGCCGGCGGAGGGGTCGAGGCGCTCGTCGGGTGCTACCCGCAGCTCCGTCAGCCCCAAGAGCGCGGCGAGCGCGGCGATCTCGTCCTGAGCGGGCGAGCCCGCCCTGACCGTCGCGACGACCGTGACGCGCGCTGAGGCGAGGTTGCGCACGGTGGCCTGAAGCGCGTCTGAGCCCAGCTCAGGACCGCAGAGGTCCACCCAGGCGAGCCCCCAGGTCGCGGCCGCCCCCGCGGCGACGTCCGGAACGGCGAACCGGCGCCCGCTGGTGCGCAGCCCCAGCCCCATGCCGCGCCGCGCGACGCGATCGGCCAGCCACGCGAAGTCCTCGCGTTCGGTCGGCTCCTCGCCCGCGAAGACCAACAGCCGCTGGCCCGCGCGGGCGGCGGCGTCGATGGCGGTCGCCGCCTGCCGGGACGTCGTCGTCGCCTGAAGCCACAGCGTGCTGCCTTCCGAGGCCGTCATCGCGGCCGCGCGCGTGCCCGAGACTCGGGGTCGGTCACGCAACCGAGGCGCCCCTGGTCGCGAGCCAACCCGATACGGTCAGTGTGACACGGCATGGCGCAGAGCCTATCACCCCGCCTCGCCCGAAAAAACTCGGCGCTGCCCCTGGCGGTGGACAACCTAAGCGCGAGGCCCGCGCAGATCCACGAGTCGCCCATCCAACCACAGCCCATCGAGGCCGATTCGGCGCGCGCTGGCGATGGCCTCGGCCGCGCCGCGCACGATGGGCTCGTCGCGGCCGTTGAAGGACGTGTTGAGCAGCATCGGGACGCCGCTCGCCCGCTCAAACGCCTCCAGCAGGCCGCGCCACGGCGCGTGGTCGCCCGCCTCGACGGCCTGGGGGCGCGTGGTCCCGTCCACATGCACCACAGCCGCCACGCGCTCGCGGCGCTCGGCGCGCACCCGCGCGGTGAAGGTCATGAACGGGCCGAGCTCCGCGCCTTCAAACCAGCCCGCGGCGTGCTCCGCGAGGACGCTGGGGCCAAAGGGGCGCCAGCTCTGGCGGTCCTTCACGGCGTTGACCCGGTCCTGGATGCCCGGCAGGCCGGGGTGGGCGATGATGCTGCGGTGGCCCAGCGCGCGCGGGCCAAACTCCAGACGCCCGCTCACGAACCCGACGACGCGGCCGTCCATGAGCCAAGTCACCAGCTCGCCGGTCGCGTCCGAGGTCACCACCGCCTGCAATCCTGCGCGCGAGAGCGCTTCGTCGACCGCGTCGTCGCCGACGTCGGGCCCGAGGCCGGCCGCGCGCAGTGGCCCACACGCCGGCTCGCCGCAGAGGTGCGCCGCTTCGAGCGCGCAGCCGAGCGCGGTCCCGGCGTCGTGGGCCGCCGACGGCACCCAGACCTGCACGCCCAGGCCGTCGCGCAGCGCGCTGTTCGCGCAGCAGTTGAGCGCGACCCCGCCCGCGATCGCCCAGCGCTCGTCGGGATCCTCGGCCTGCCCTGCCCGGGCCAGGGCGAGCACCGCGTCCTCGGTCGCCGCCTGAACGTCCGCCGCCAGCGCCCACGCCTCGGGGCGCATCACCCCGCCGCTCGAACCCACACGCGCGGCGGCCAGCGTCTGAAGGCGGGCTTCGTCCAGCGTGTAGCGCTCGAAGCTCTCGACGCGATACGCCTCGGCGAGCCTCGCCGCGTCGGGATCGCCGAAGGCCGCCAGGGCCATCGTCTGCCCCTGCCCGTGGGAGCCGAACCCAAGGACGCGGGTGACGGTCTCGTAGGCGCCGCCGATCGAGCGCCCCTCACCCGCCGGCAGCTCGGCCCGGCGCACCAGCTCGCCATCGCGGTAGGTGAACCACGCCGCCGTCTCGTACTCTCCGCGGCCATCGACCGTGAGCACGTTACAGCGCGACCAGGGCGAGGTGCGGGCGGCGAGCGCCGCGTGCGCCGTGTGGTGGGGGACATAGACGTACCGGCCGACGCGCACGCACTCCCGCGCGCCCAGGT
>CAZNZH010000485.1:0-4870 GCA_964577445.1 uncultured Myxococcales bacterium | reverse complement strand
TGCGAGCGCGGCGGGCTCGGAGCCGCCCGAGATCAGGCGGCGACCATTAATATAGATGCTGGGTGTGGCGCTCACGCCCAGGGCGTCCGCGTCGTCGATGTCGGCGCCGATGCGCGCGTCGGGTCGCGGGCTGGCCATGCAGGCGTTGAAGGTCGCGCGATCGAGGTGCAGCGCGCCGACCAGCGCCGTCCAGGGGGCCCGCGCCAGGGTGTCCTGGGCCGCGAAGAGCGCGTCGTGCATCGGCCAGAAGCGGCCCTGCTCGCCAGCGCAGATGGCCGCGCGGGCCGCGGCGAGGGCGTCCTCGTGCTGGGGCAGCGGGAGCTGCTTGAACACCAGGGCGATGCGGTCGGGAGCGGTGGCCTGGTACGCGCGCAGATCTCGGGCGGCGAGCTCACAGTAGGGGCACTGAAAGTCGGAGAAGACGACGAGCTCGATGGCGGGTCGCGGCGGGCCCAGTCGCGGGCTGCCCTCGGTGCGAATGGGGAGGGCCTTGGGGGCGAGGGGTTCGCGGATCCGCCCGTCGCGGACGGCGTCTTCGTAGATCTGAGCGCGCGGCACGCCGGCCTTCAGGCGCGAGCGGGCCAGCGCCAGCTCCTCGTCGCAGAGCGCCTCGAAGTCCTCGGGCGGGCGCGCGCCGACCAGCTTCACGCCGTTGACGAAGCTGGTCGGCGTGCCGCGCACCTCGACCTCGCCGGCGGCGGCGACGTCGTCCTCGACCGCCTCGGCGCTGGCCGGGTCGCGCATGCAGGCGGCGAAGGCCTCGGGGTCGGCGCCGATGTCTGCGGCCCAGGCGGCGAGGTCCGCGCTCGCCAGGGTCGACTGCTGGGTGAAGATCTTGTCGTGCATGGGCCAGAAGCGCTCCTGGCGCCCCGCACAGACGGTCGCGCGCGCAGCCTGAGCGGATTGGGCGTGCAAGCGCAGGGGGAAGTGGCGGAAGACGATGCGGAGATCGCCGCCGTAGCGGGCCTCGAGCCGGTCGAGGACGGGGAGCAGGCGCGCGCAGAAGGGGCACTGAAGATCGCTGAACAGCACGAGGGTCACGAGCGGATCGACCGGATTTCCGCGGGACGGCGCGCTGGCCGGGGCGGCCACGCGGTAGCGCACGGGCGCGTCGTCGGGGGCGCGGCCGTCATGGGCGCGGGCGGGGCCGCTGAGGGCGAGCAGCGCCAAAATAACGAGCAGCGCGAGGGGGCACTGAGTCACGAGACGAGCTCCGCGGGCCAGATGTAGGGAAAAACGGACACGCCCATGGCGCCTCTCCGGGTGCGCTGAGGCGCGGTGGTTCGCGAAACCCGGAGGTGAATCCAGCATCGCTCAGGAATTGCAACGCAGTCCAGCTCCCGAGTCTGACTGCACCAAGCTGACGGGTCAGCGCTTCGCAGCCGGGTGCGGATGCGACGGAAGGCGGGCGCCACCCGGGATATCTCCTATTAACATTTAATTATTGTCGATATGCTGCGCCGCAGCATGTTTGCGCCATAGACCATCGCCGCCCCCCTCTGGACGCCCGAACCCCTCTGCGCCGCGGCGCACTTGAGCGGGAGAGCCTCGGCGGGCTGAGGATTGTTCGTCACCGCCGCCCGCTTTAATTGCAGCGCGAGACTTGCCCTTTGCGTTTGGCTGCCCTATCCCCATGGCGGCGGGGTAAACGCCCGTCGAGTCAAGGGGAGACTGCCCGGGGAGCGCCCGGGCGGTCGATTCACTCAGGAGGACGAGCCATGACGAAGAGAGAGCTCGCGGACAAACTGGCCAAGCAGACTGATATCTCCAAGGCGAAGGCCCTGGATGTCGTGAACGCGATCTTCGACACCAAGTCGGACAAGGGCATTATCGCCGTGGAGCTCGATGGCGGTGGCAAGGTCCAGCTCGCAGGCTTCGGGACCTTCACGACCAAGAGCCGGAGCGCGCGAAATGGGCGCAACCCGGCCACCGGCGCGAGGATCACGATCGGCGCGAGGACCTACCCGGTCTTTCGGCCCGCCAAGGGCCTGAAGGATCGCGTGGTCGCGTAGCTGCCGCGGTGATCGGTCGGGTTGATGCTTGAAGCGCGCGGGGCGCGGCGTCGCGACCAAGCCCGGCTGAATCGGCCTGATCGGTCCCGCGGTATGAGCGCGCGGAAACCTGCCCGCGCCGCCTCACCTCCGCTTCCCACCGTGCGCGCGTGTGCTATGCGTGTCCCATGAGCTTCCGCGCCATCCGAGTGGTCGCCGCCTACGAGGTCGAGCGCCTGGCCCGCAGCCCGCACGGGGGGGCCGTCCTGCTGCTCTTCGTCTCGCTCTACGGTTGGGCGGCGTACTCCCTGCGGCGCATCGTCGACAGCGTGCCGGGGGGCCAGGTCGATCTGGACGGTGAGTTCGCCCACGCGATCGCGACCTTCGTCGGCGGCGCGGTCGAGCTCGCCCCCGAGGCGCTCACCGGCACCTTCCGCGATCACCCGCCGCTGCTGGTGGCCGTCTTCGCGCTCTCGCTGATGCTGACGCCGATGTTGGCCATACTCCTGTCCAGCGACCAGACCGCGACGGACATCCGCACCCGCCACCTGCGCTTCCTGCTGCTGCGCACCGATCGGCTGTCGCTGTTCCTCGGCCGGGCCCTGGGCACCCTGGCCGCCTTCGCCCTCGCCCAAGCCCTCGCCACCGCCGCGGTGGTCGCGGCCCTGGGGCCCTCGCGCGTCGGCGGCGCGGACGGCGCGCTCTACCTCTTCCGCGCCTACGCCACCGTGCTCCTGCTCGCCACGCCGTGTGTCGCCCTCATGGCCGCCCTCAGCGCGGTGGCGGCCCACGCGGCGCGCGGGTTGATGCTGGCCATCGCGCTCTGGGTGGTCCTCGCCATCATCGCGGCGGCCGGGGGCGATGACCTGGCGTTTGTTCGCTACGGCTTCCCGTCGGCCGGAAAGTACCGGGCGCTGTCGGATCGGGTGGCCGACCTCGGCCCCATCGTCGCCTTCCAGGTGACCTACGCGGCCCTCGCCCTGGGACTGGGCTTCCTGGTCTTCCGCAGGCGCGACCTATGACCGGGGCACCAGCGATGACAGTAGCCCCACCCATCGTCGAGATCCGCGGCGTCACCAAGCGCTTCGGGTCCCTTCAGGCCCTGGCCGGCGTCGATCTCGAGCTGCACGCGGGCCGCATCCTCGGCCTCGTGGGGCCCAACGGCGCAGGAAAGACCACGCTGTTCTCGGTCTTGTGCGGCTTTCTGCGGGCGGACGCGGGCGTGGTCCGGATCGCCGGGAGCGTGGTCGACACCGCCCATCCGCCGCCGCCGGGCACCGTGGGGCTCTTGCCACAGGACGCGGCCTTCCGCGCTCATATGCCCGTCGGCCGCCAGCTCACGCACTACGCCGAGCTTTCGGGCATGGACCGCGCCGCCGCCGAAGCCGACGCGCGCGCCGCGCTTGAGCGCGTAGGCCTCGCCGGCTCGTGGAAGACCCGCCCGCGCTCGCTGTCTCACGGCATGGGCAAGCGCGTGGCCATCGCCCAGGCGATCTTGGGCGATCCCCGCCTCGTCATCCTCGACGAGCCCACCGCCGGCCTGGACCCCCACGCGGCGCGGGAGCTGAAGTCCGTGCTGCGGGTGCTGCGCGAGGGCCGGACCATCATCGTGTCCAGCCATAACCTCAGTGAAATCGAGGATTTATGTCACGAGGTCGCCATCCTCCACCGGGGCGAGATCGTCAGGCACGACTCGGTGGTGAGCTTGGTGGGCTCGGCCGCCGAGATCGGGCTGCGCCTCGCGCTGCCGCCCCAGGACGCCCAGATCGCCGCGATTCGCGCGCTGGGCCTGGTGACGGACGTGCGCTGGGACGCCGCCGCTGAGCGCCTGCGCGTGCACTTTGACCCGGCCGTGCAGGGCGCTGGCGTCGCCTGCCGCGATCTCGTGGCGCACCTGGTGGCCCAGGGGATCCCCTTCGTCGAGATCCAGCTCGGCAAGAGCCTCGAGGAGCGCTTCATCGAGGAGACCGGCGCGGGCGGCTGAGGGACCGCAAAGGGCGGCGCGTGCGGACGGCCCGTTGACGCGACCGCGCCGCGGAGGTCACCATGGGGGCGTCCCGGTGACCGACCCACTCTGTGTCCACGGCAGACCCCACAGGGGCTTGAGAGCCATGACGCGCGCTCGCTTCCGATTGATCCTGGCCTTGGGAGGGCTCTGCGGCGCCTTCGTCGCGATGTCCGGTGCCCGCGCGGCGAGCTGGTCGCGGTCGGTAGAGTGCGGGGCTGACGGCATCTCCGCGGCGCCCGGGCTGAGCCAAGCCTCTGCTCAGGGCGGGGTCGGCGGCAGCGTGGGCTGGGGCGTGGCGGCCTCAGACCGGCGTGATGGCCGCGTCATCGGCGGCGTCATCCGGGTGCTCTCGCCATGACGCGGCGCTGGCTGGTCGCCTTCGCGGGTCCGGCGGAGTCCGAGTCGGCCGCCGCGGTCGCCGTGCGGCACGCGGCCGCGCACGGGGTGGGGCTGCTGCTGCTGCACGCGGTCCCCCACGCGCGGATGCACGAGGACCTCGACTGGTCGGACGGGCCTTCGTCGCCGCTCAGCTTTGAGGAGTACGTGGCCGACGCCGACCGGCGAGCCCAGATCAGCCTCAAGAGCACCGCGGCGGCGCTGGCCGAGGAGAGCGGGCTCGATGTGGAGGCGATGGTGGTGGCCGGTGAGCCCGTCGACGTCATCCTCGCGGTGGCTGGGCGCCCGGACGTCGAGCGGATCGTCATGGGGACCCACGCCCGCCGGGGGCTGCGCCGCCTCGTCCTGGGGTCGGTCGCGGAGCGCGTCATCGCCAAAGCGACCGTGCCCGTCCTGGTCGTCCCGCCAGGAGAATAGAGGTCCGGGATACGGACGGCGGCGATTATTTTCCGCCTCAGGATTCCGTCGACGGCCC